>JAEWHR010000009.1 GCA_023387655.1 Bacillota bacterium | reverse complement strand
CAAGCAGGTACTGGCGATTATACAATCGAATTCGAGCCTGCAGCTACTGGTCTTGAGACTCAAAATGCAGGAAAGGTTGTTGCATCTCTTGGTGTAGAGAGTGGTATGGTTCCTTATACGGCTTATTCTGCAAAACTTAGTTATATCAAAGATAATCCTGAGACGATTCAGAAATTTGTAAATGCTCTTCAAAAAGGTATGGATTATGTAAATACCCATACTTCAGAAGAAATTGCCAAGGTTATTAAACCACAATTTAAAGAGACAGATTTGGACACTGTAACTAAGATTGTAACTAGATACAAAGATCAACAGACTTGGAAAGAAGATTTGGTTTTTAACGAAGATAGCTTTAATCTGTTACAGGATATTTTAGATAGCTCTGATATGTTATCTAAACGTGCATCATATACGGATTTAGTTGATACCACGTACGCAACGAAAGCAGCCAAATAGCTTAAAATAGAAAAGTGCGGGAAAAACCAATGCCATGGAGAGTGTGAAAAGAAATATCATTTAGATAGGACATTGGCTATAAGATCGTACACTTTTAGAAAAGCATTTAGAAATCAGATTGGTTTTTAGATGCTTTTTTGTCGTGTTATACAAAGAAAAATTGCCATTTATTGAAAAAATTATTATCCTATTGTTAGGATAACCGATACAGAAGACTTATCTGACTTTGGAATTTGATCATCCACGGACACAGGCATCAACCTTGGGATATAATTAATAAAATTTGAGAACTATTATCATAAACTTGCAAAATTGCCGAAAAAATGGTAAAATAATAGATATCATACGAGGTATTTAGTAAATTTGGAGGTGGATTGTATGAAGATGATCTTAGCAATTTTAAAAAACGATGATGAACAAGCAACAATTGCAGAGTTAAATAAGAAACATTATTTTGTTACAAAATTGTCCTCTACCGGTGGTTTTCTAAAGCAAGGGAACACTTCTTTACTGATCGGTGTAGATGATAATAAAGTAGATGAAGTGTGTGGAATTTTAAAGAAAATGGCAGGCGTACGTAATGAGGTTCAATGTTTATCTTCCTATGCAGGTACAGACTCTATGTATCCAGGTGTAAGCACTCCTTATCCAATTGATGTGCAAGAGGGTGGCGTAACTATATTCGTGCTTCCTGTAGAGCAATGTTATAAGATATAACAATTGAAAGTTTTCTTGAAAAATTAATTACAAAATTTAGTTTTATAGATACACTTTTAAATATCTAACCCATTTCTTTTGATTACTGTACAGGTATTTAGATGATTAATATGATAAGCACCATTTTTATTTTATAGAACAAAGTGGCTTCGCCACTCTAAGCTCCGCGAATCAAAAGCTCCAGAGAAATGTTATATCCATTTTTCTGGAGCCTTTTCGTTGTTTGCGATTAATTATTTGTCAAATACTCTTGTTAAAACTGAAAAGTCAGTATGTGTTTTATATACAATCCAATCCATCACATGTTTCTTGGTGATGGAACACCAATTGCTTTATTACGTTTATACGATAATCCTAATAAAAATGGATGTTTCATTATAAACTGAGTAATTCGATGAAAATAAGGGTTTGCCAAAAAGAAGGTTAGTAATATACAAAATGGTATAATCATCAAAATAATCAGTTTTGGCATTCCAAGTAACCATGCGAAGAATCCATGTGCTACTAATCGATTACGAATGAAAATGTGTAAAATATAAACTGGTAAAGTTCGTTCCCCAAGTACTGTAAAGGACAATTTAACTCTTGGTACTAATAATAAAAAGCTAATAGTAAAAATAGATGCAAGTCCATACCAAATCAAACGAATGATGGCTCCATAATGCCAATATTTTTTAAATATGGTAGCATAGGAGGAACCTGCAAATACAATTTTTACAAATGGTTTTACATAAGGATATATCATTGTAAGTAATAAAAAACTGCCACAAAACAAAAGGATTGCTGGTATTCTTAATCTAAGATTGAGTAGCTTGTCCAAATGTTCTTTCGTTGTGTAAAAGCCTAAAATAAAGAATGGTAAAAAGACTATTGTTCTGGATAATACCAAAAATGAGCCGATGGAGGAATCATAACCACATATTAACGCGAGTAAGATTGTTGAGATAAGTACAAGGGTTTTATTGCATTTTTCAAAGAATGGTATTAACATAGTCCAAAATGTGAGGGATAATAAATACCAAGGTGCATCTTTTACATAGAAAAGATTTAGTTTACCATTCATTCCATAACAGATATAGTTTCCAATCTTGAATAACAAAAACATCCAGAAGAGAGACATTATTTTACGGGTATTGAATATCCCGTTTTTATGTACATGTTTGGATACATAGCCTGATACAAACACAAAACATGGCATATGAAATATGTGAATGATATAATATAGATATTTAAGCTCCTTAATCTTTATAAGTTGGCTTAAAAAATGCCCTATGACAACTAAAATAATTAAGAAAAATCGTAAGTTATCTATGTAGGGATCACGGCCTGAATTCTTTATTGTTGGTTGGGGGTGGTACCAATTTTTTAGTGATGATAACATATTACATGTCCTTTCGAAGGGGAAATAATATTTATAATAATGAAATCTTTTGGTATTGTTTGAATTAAACCTATGTTTCAATAGTTTTAACATATGTTAGGTTATCGATGTTGTAAGCCAAACAGATAAGATACTTCGTATCCGAGCACTTTAGAGTAAAATACCCCATAAAATTGAATAGCGTATTTCTTGCCTACCCAATTTCATGGGGTTACATTTAATCCTGAACTATCTAACCTTATCAAGGTGATTAAATCACCTTACTTGTTTACTATTCTTCTGTAGTATCTGCATCGTCTAAACTGTCACAGCAGTCGCATTCAAAATCATCATCAAATTCATCATCAAAATCATCTTCGAAATCTTCCAGATAATCAGGAGTCATAAATTTGTATACAGCGTAAGCAATGCCTGCAATAGCTGCGATTGCTCCGACAATAGCAAGAACGAAGATTAATGTATGTTTCTTCTTCTCAATCGGATCTTCTTTTTTGTGAATCAACTCGCTTAGTTTAGTAGCAGCAAGCATCTCACTAATTTTGTCGATTTTATTATTCATAACAGCACTTCCTTTCCTATTCTCTGATGATTCATTACAAACGAGTGGATTATCATCATTTGTTTTATTTCGGTTCTTAGCATCTCGCGAAGTTATCATGTACTCTTGCGAGATAAAATCATGTAATTCAACACGATTTTATTTATAATCTCCGTTCGAGTATATTATACCACCCACTTGCATTTTTTACTATATGAAAATAAGAAAATTAAGCCAAACTATGAAAATAGAGTAATTAAATCATCACTTTGCAAAATAAAACTTGATTATTCTTCAACTTTTTCTAGCTTAGCAAAGGAGGATAACATTTTTTTGATGCCTTGTGGACCAAAATCTACGGTTACTTCGTAATCTCTACCGCCTTTTGTTAGGTTCGTTACAACTCCTTGACCAAATTTAATGTGGTTTACCGTATCTCCAACTCCATAGGATAGAGTTCCAAGATTACTGTTACCAAAATTTTTGGTTGGTAAGGTACCACCTATGGATGGTTGGAAACCACGCATAGTTTTTGATTGACCAGAAAAGGATGGCATAGAATTAATACCAGAACCAATAGTTGTCCCACGCATGGAAGGTGTCTGTTTATCAAACATAGAATCATTGTAACTACTAGATGCTTGTACATTTTCTGAGCCAAACATACCACGAGACTGTGTAGAGAAATTTGGTGATGCATTACGGATTGGACTTGTACCATAGGAATCCTTTGCAAGGTAACTTTTATTCTGAGCGGATTGTATGGATAGAAGATAGCGGGGAATTTCATTAATAAATCGAGATGGTCGATTAAATTGAGTTTCACCACGCAACATTCGTTGTCTAGCTGCACTTAGATGTAGCTGTTTCATAGCTCTTGTGATACCTACATAGCAAAGACGTCGTTCTTCTTCAATTTCAAGGTCTGGATTGTCTGAATTGATTGACATATAACTTGGGAAAATACCATCCTCCATACCACAAAGATATACATAAGGAAACTCAAGACCTTTTGCACTGTGGAGTGTCATTAATACGACATGATTGCTGTCTTCCTCAAGTGAGTCAATATCAGCTACCAAAGCTACTTCTTCTAAGAATCCGCTAAGTGTTGGAGGTTCGGTTGCTTCTACTTCATAGGTTACGATTTTATTAATAAGTTCATTAATATTTCCGATACGATCTTCCGCAGATTCATCATCGCCTTCTTCTAATTCTTTTAAGTATCCGGTACCCTCTAAGATTTCCTCTATTAAATCCTTTAAGGTAAAAGAATCAGAGCTTAGTTTACTTTTCACAGTTTCAATAAAACTTACAAAGGAGGTGATTTTAGAGGAAGTACGACCTAGTCCAGGAATATTTTCTGCATGACGTAGGGCATCATAAAAACTCATGTTATTTTTTATGGAATAGTCCTCTACGCGGTCAAGGGTTGTTAAACCGATTCCTCGCTTTGGAACATTTATGATACGTTTTACAGCAATACCATCAAGTCCGTTATCAATCGTTTTTAAGTAAGCTAGAAGGTCTTTGATTTCTTTTCTTTGATAGAAGTTTATACTACCAATGATTTTATAGGGAACGCTTCTTTGTATCATTTTTTCTTCAAAAACACGGGACTGCGCATTGGTACGATATAGGATGGCGAAGTTATTATAAGAAATTCCTTCTTGATCATTTAGTGTTTTAATACTATCGACAACTTGGCTTGCTTCTTCAAAATCAGTCTCATATTGACTAAATGAAACGTGTTCACCATCTTCATTATCGGTCCATAAGGACTTATCTTTACGACCAAGGTTGTTGTGAATTACTTCATTGGCCGCGTTTAGAATGTTTTTGGTAGAACGATAGTTTTGCTCAAGTTTAATTACAACTGCATTATTATATTCTTTCTCGAAGTCTAAAATGTTTCGAATATTAGCACCACGAAATTTATAGATGGACTGATCGTCGTCACCAACTACACATAGGTTATGTTCCACCTCATTATATTCATTCACGCTATGGGCGAGTAAACGAATTAATTTAAATTGAATGGTATTGGTATCCTGATACTCGTCCACCATAATATATCGAAAACGATTACGATAATAATTCAATGCCTCTGTATTTGTTTGAAATAGTTCTACAGTCTTCATAATTAAATCATCAAAATCCAGAGCGTTGTTAGTTCTAAGGCGTCTCTGATATTCTTTATATACATTGGCAATTTTCATTTTATTATAATCACCCAATGCAGAAAGCTCATACTCTTCTGGTGAAATACCTTCATCCTTAGCACTTGATATCGCAGAAAGAAAGACTCTCTCTTTGGTCTGTTTGGTATCAATCTGTAAGAATTTTAGAACTTCACGAATTAAAGTTTTTTGATCATCAGAATCATAAATTGTAAAATTACGATCATATCCGAGAGTCTCAATAAAACGTCTTAATATTCGGACACAGGTGGAGTGGAAAGTACTAACCCAAATATTTTCAGCACCGTATCCAACAATTTTATCCACACGTTCTCTCATTTCTTTGGCTGCTTTATTCGTAAAGGTCAGTGCCATAATCTGATATGGATTTACATTTCTCTCATCAATCAGATAAGCAATTCTATGGGTTAACACTCTAGTCTTACCGGAACCAGCACCAGCTAGAATTAACATCGGCCCACGATCATGCTCCACGGCTCTTCGTTGTTCCGGATTTAGGGAATCGTATATACTCATGAGGTATCAAACCTTTCTATTTATTTCTATTTTTATTTTAAGATGGGGCTATGCAAAGGATAATGTTCATCGTTAAGTAAGGATGTGACATTTATAATAAAATCAATACCGACGATGCAAAGTATAACCTCTTTGTATAGCAAACATATGTTTATTATAGCATGCAGAGATAGTAGATACAATAGGAAATCCCAAGGTGTCATTTTCATAGATGTCGTGATGATCGGGGAGAAAATGGATGTAGTAATGAAGATTGGAGTAGTAAAAAGGTTGAGAAAGAAAAAAGTTGAGGGAGAGATAAGATTACATTATTGAATAGATTTGGGATTAATAAACAGCTAGTTTGCGGGATAAAATCACCTACTTTATTCATGTTGACATGTGGTATTCATTACTATATAATGTGACATAGAGGTGATATTTTGGACAAACAACGGGAAAAAGAGATAATGGAGCTCATTGAAGGCTTACGAAAAATAAACTATGTAAAGCCTGGAGATGTTCCTAACATTGATTTATATATGGACCAGGTGACCACGTTCATGGATAAACATTTAGAGTCCTCGAAGCGTTATTCTGAGGATAAATTGTTGACCAAAACGATGATTAACAATTATACAAAGAATAATTTACTTCCGTCACCGAACAAGAAAAAATATTCAAAGGATCATATGTATCTTCTTATATTTATATATTATATGAAGAATGTATTATCCATTAGTGATATACAAAGTATACTTACGCCCCTCACTGAGAAATTTTTTGAGGGAGAGGATAAGCTTAGTTTAGAGGAGATATATGAAGAAATCTTTCGACAGGGAGAGGAAACCTCTATGACTGTAAGTAAGGATGTTATTCGTAAGTATCAGAAGTCAAAAGATGTATTTCCTGAGATAAATGACCAAAAGGATCACGATTTCTTACAGATCTTTTCCTTTGTTTGCATGCTATGTTTTGATGTTTATATGAAAAAACAAATGATTGAGAAGATAATCGATGATCACTTTATAGAGAAACCAGAGAAAGATGCAAAAGAGAAATCAAAGGAACATTTAAAAGAGAAGGATAAGTTATCTAAGTGATATATGGTAAATTAGTTAATAAAAAGGTATTCGCAGTTATTGCGAATACCTTTTTTGCTCACCCGATAGGGGTATAATCTTGTTGGTTAAAGTCAGTATATCATGTGCTTCTTCTACTGTTATAAACTCAATATGTGTATCATTTAGTAGTTTTTAGTCCCTAGCATGTTTTAGTAGCTGAAAAATCAGTTACTTTCTACATGGGTTGTTCATCTTCGTCCATTTGTGGAAATTCTGGAATTCTACTAAATACTAAATCATAACCATCATTACCGTAATTTAAGGAACGGTTCACACGACTTATAGTAGCAGTCGAAGCTCCTGTTTTTTCTGCTATTTCAAGATATGTCTTCTTTGCACGAAGCATTGCAGCTACCTCAAAACGCTGAGAAAGAGATAGTAATTCATTCACAGTACAGATGTCCTCAAAGAAAACATAACATTCGTCCTTATTTTTTAGACTTAAAATCGCCTCAAACAAATAATCTACTGAAGCATTCTTAATGTTTTTACTCATTTTATTTACTCCTTTATAAGCATTGCAATCATAGTAAGTAAGATATAGGATTTCCTTGTCCTTAGTAGAAGAAACAGCTACCTATTAGTTAATAAGCTACTTTCGTAAAAAATATACGAATCTAAAACTAAATTAGAATCGTATCAATTATAACTATGTGTTCTACCTCATATAACTCTGATACATTCACATTTTATCACTATACATTACTAAAGTAAAGAGTAAATTCATATGTTTTTATGAAAGTTTTCTTAATTAGAATAGGGAGGGAAACCTAGACAATAAAGAAAAGATTCGATATAATGGGTAAAGTGTTTATTTGGAGTAAATAAAAGGATAATAATTAGGCAAATAATAATTTATAATGTAATAAATAAGCATAAGATAGATAGGTATAATTCAAATAATAATTTGATAACACATCAGGGGTATGAGCTTATATTAAGGTGGA
>JAEWHR010000259.1 GCA_023387655.1 Bacillota bacterium | reverse complement strand
AGTTAATTGTAAAATGAAACGCAACCCTATCCACTACAATTAACAGTTTTTGAGTAGTTAAATATATAACTGCTAAGAGGTTGCATCTTAGCTTACAAAAGATTGGTTTATACCAGTCTTTTTGTTTGCATTTTTTTTCGTATTCCTCTATTCTGAGATTGTTGGCGGAAGATTGGAGGAAATCATGTCATCATTTTTTAGTTATGAAGAAAGACTTCATCTGCAAAGTAATCTGAAGGAAGGTCTTTCCTTTAAAGAAATCAGTCGCAGATTAGGGAAAGACCCTAGCACTATATCCAGAGAGGTTCGTAAGTATAGTTCTGAGATTACAACAGGCTATCCAGGTCAGGCTCATAACACCTGTAAAAATCGTAGAACCTGTAACCGTAGAAGAATCTGTGGTGGAAACTGCTCTCGAAGAGCTCTCTACTGTAAAAACTGCAATCTTTGTAATCAAAGCTGTCCTGACTATAAAGAAGAAATCTGCTGGGCCAGGTTTCGTGCTCCGTACATATGCAATGGCTGCACAGAGATAGGAAAGTGTTCTTTAGTGAAGACCTTTTATGATGCAGAGAAAGCACACATCAGGGCAAATGAGACTATTTCTGAGTCTAGAAGTGGTCTGTGTATAACAGAACAGGAGGTAATCCGTCTGAATCAAATCCTATCTCCATTGGTACAACAAGGACAGTCTCTTCATCAGATTTATATCAATCATAAGGATGAACTTATGTGCAGTGAAAAGACGATGTATAACTACATTGATTCTTGTCTGTTTGATGTCCGAAATATCGATTTACCAAGAAAGGTCAGATTTCGAGAGCGATATAAAAAGCCAGAATTCAAAGTTGATAAAGGCTGCCGTATTGGACGATCATATGAAGCATTCGAAAAGTTCATGGAGAAGAATCCTGATACGGCAGTGGTGCAGATGGATTCTGTAATAGGTAGCAAGGGTGGAAAATGTCTGCTAACCATTCACTTTGTGGATTCCAGCTTTATGTTAGCGTTTCTAAGGGATGCAAATACTTCAAAATCCGTGACGGACATATTTGCATATCTATATGAATTATTAGGTGACAGAAACTTTAAAAATCTATTTCCTGTCATCGTAACAGACAATGGCAGTGAGTTTTCTAATCCGAAAGCCATAGAAGAACCGGATATGCTGGCAGGATTGAAAACACGGATATTCTACTGTGATGCTGGAAAGCCATATCAAAAGGGTGCCATTGAGGTAAATCATGAGTTGATACGAAGGATTCTCCCAAAGGGAGCAAGCTTTGATCAGCTGACGCAGGATAATATCGATTTAATGATGAATCACATCAATTCTTACAAAAGGAAAAAGCTGAATAATCGTAGCCCATACGAAACATTCAGCTTTTACCACGGTGAAGAAGTTTTAGAAAAGCTTGGATGTAAACCAGTTCCCGCTGGTGACATCTTACTAAAACCTTCACTTTTAAAGAAATAATGTAACCTGTAAACTGTTAGGCCGCCAACACCTGTCCATAGCCACACAAACAGGGGTAGATTCTCCGACTACAAAAAAATCGAACGAGAGTTGACCTCCCATTGGCATGCAGTTATATAAGTATAATACGACGAATTTAAGTAAAAATCAAACTGCATCTCGGTTACAAAAATAGATTCTCATTTACAAACAAGGGTAAAAGTTGCGTTTCGTTTACAAATATTTATTCTCACTTACAAAGATTGATTCTGAGCGTACAAAAATGCATCTCGTTTTACTACTGACCCATATTTAGATTTTAAAATTATAGAAACTATGCAAATCACAAATTGAAAACAGTATATTGATATTTTAAAGCATTATTGGAATAAAATGGTAGAAACAAACTTTTCCTGATGGTATAATATAATTATTAATTCGCTGTAGTTATAAATATGAACTAGATATATTTAATATTATAAACAGGAGGAATCTAAAATGGAATCATCAAACACACAAAACTCAAATCAAAACAAATTTACCCGGTTTAAATCTTTCGAATACCGCTTCGATGTCATTGAATATCCCGAAGCTCTAAAGTTCGCCGGAGTCCCAAAGTATTATGGTAATACTTCAGATTTTATTGGCGAATATTTTCAGAAATACGAGACTCAAATGAAAAATATGGATATTATTTACATGCCATATACAATAATAAGTGTCTGGAGTAGTTTACTAGGTGAAAAAAGAACAAATTCATGGGAAAGCGGCGACAGGATTTGGGGGTGCCTTGTTAATTCTTTAGACAATCTACCTGAAGGAATTGTTGGTGCAGACACCGGATTAAAGAAGTTTTTAGTGATGACGGTACGGGGGAATTCATGGGAAGATTGCGATGCGGTAAGTCATCCAGTTGATAATTTTAAAGAATTAATGCCGAAAGAATACATAGAAGTGTTATATCCGCCTATTCAGGAAGTGAATTGGCATTTTCAAATCAATGAAAATTCTTACATGAGTTATATTGAAGCTGACAAAGAAATTAATACTAACCCTGATGCTGTAATTTATGAAAGAAAATATTACGCCCCATTAAAATATTAGTAGTTAGAAGTAAATAACATAATGCACACCTAATAAGCATTATATAACGTTAAGTTAGTTCGCTAACTTTCACAATAGCGTATTGAATATTGAATAATTTTAATAAGTAGTAGGTATACGTCTATCAACTATCAATATAAGGTTGGTATATTTTTTATTGCACTAAACTAAATTTAAGAAAGGTTGAATGTCATGAATAAAGTTGCTATTGAAAACGTTATAAATGCTATAATTGTTAAGATTGATGAATTAGAAAAATCCGGAAAATAAGCTATTAAAGGAGGGATTAATTTATGAATTATAAAAGAAATTACTATGGACCAGAGGACGAGAAAGCATTATGCAAATTTTTTGTTCAGATGAACGTAGATTGTGACTGTAATCATTCAAGAATGGTATGGGAATGGTTACGTAATGCACCTTGTTTTGAAATGTTTCAATTAGATAGGATTGGAATATGGAGAGCAAATAATGAGATTGTAGCGTCTTTACAATTATTAAGCCCGTGGCCAGGTTATGTAAAAGTTGATAATAGAAGTAATTCGGAGGATTTACTTTTGGATATTATTCGATATGCTGAAGACACATTTTCGGGTATAGAGGATAACAAAAAGTATTTGGCTATCTTTGTGGGTGAAAAAGAAAATAATTTTAAAAAAATATTATTACAACAAGGTTATAAGCAACTACCGAATGAGTATAGTACACTTCAATATATTTTAAATAAAGACATTCCTCATATAGAACTTCCAGAAGGATTTAAAGTAAGAGTATTATCAGAGGTTTATGATTTTGACCGTTTAAGCAAACTTATTTGGGAAGGTTTTAATTATGAGGGAGAGATACCAAAAATTGATGATGAAGTTAATCTTCTAATAAAACATGCCTGGCTAAATTATAATCGTGAAATATGTAGTGTTGTTATAGCACCAGATGGTAATTATGCATCTTTTTGTGGTTTTTGGTATGAAAATAAAACTCAAACAGGGTATTTAGAGCCAATGGTGACCGCAAAAGAATATCGTAAACATGGATTAGGTAAGGCTGGTGTGTTTAACTCATTGCAAATATTAAAATCATATGGCTGTAAAAAAGTGTTTGTTGACCCAGATGAAGAACCATACAATTATTATCGGAAAATAGGATTTGAAAAAAGCAATTACAGTCAATATTATAAGAAGGTTTTTGAATAGTTCATATAAAAGAAAAAAGGAACTTCGTTTAAATTGTAATAATCGTATTAAAATAAATTTCGAGGAGGAGAACTTTCTTCCGATGCAGGCTTACTCTTATTAAAAGAGTTGAGATTACAGACAAGTTTGAATGATGCACTTGGTTAACATTGACAATCAGACTGAATTTAAAAGGCCCTAGGGGTAGTCTACCCCTTTTTCAGGATAAACTGTTGGCCAGATTCATCTTTAAAATAGAAATTTAGAACAAATGTCTATTTCATTACAACATGAATAATTCAGGTTAAATAACTATCAATTATTAAGTTGTTAGTTTTTTTATTGTGCTAAACTAGAATTTAAATTAATATTTAGAGAACTAAGTACATTGATAACTTTATATTGATAGTTGGTAAAATATATGGTATTCTTGTTGCGATTATCATTTAAAAACAACGAGAAATATAAAATTGATTTTACGGAGGGATAATATGATACAATCAATAGTTCACATTGCAATTGTAGTAAGAGATTATGATGAGGCAATAGATTTTTACACAAACAAACTACATTTTGATTTAGTCGAGGATACATACCAGTCAGAACAGGATAAGAGATGGGTAGTCGTTTCACCACCAGGTTCTAATGGAACTACAATTCTTTTGGCAAAAGCATCTAAGCCTATACAAGAACAGTTTATAGGAAACCAGGCAGGCGGACGAGTGTTTTTATTCTTAGGAACAGATGACTTCTGGCGTGATTATAATGAGATGAAAGAAATTGGAATAGAATTTGAAAGAGAACCGAAAGATGCAGATTATGGGATTGTAGCTGTATTTAAGGACCTGTACGGAAATTTGTGGGATTTAGTACAATTTAATGAGAATCACCCCATGAGCAAAAGAGTTAGATAAATTATAGTTTGTCGAGAAGCAGTATAAAATAATAAAAATCGATTTATTGAACTTATGATTTGATCATAATCCAAAGGTAACAAATTAATACATATCTCTTGACTACCAACTATCAGTATTGAGTTGGTAGTTTTTTTGTATGTAAAACTAGAATTTAAATTAATATTTAAGGATTTAAGGAATATATGACGAACATTGGCAATTGAATATTGATAGTTGGAAGTATTTATCGTATTCTTATAGATATGTATAATACGAATATGAAAGGTTGCCAAAAATGAATGAAAACAACGAGCTAATACTAAACTTAGGCAAGTTACACACTACTGTTCTAGGAGTAGAGCGAATAAGAAAAAACCTTCGTTTAGATACTGACGATGTCGTTAATTGGTGTAGAAAAAAAATCAAAGATCCTAATAGTGATATATACAAGAATGGCAAAAACTGGTATATAAACGTAGATGATTGCGTGATTACAGTAAATGCTCATAGCTATACAATAATTACTGCTCATAAGTTAAAAAACAAATAGCGTTAATCAATGGACTACCAACTATCAATATGAAGTCGGTAGTTTTTTTATTGAGTTAAACCTTGCTAATAAAAGTCAAGTTTAATTTTAAAAAAATTTAAAATTATTTATTCTAAAAAAGGATAACTTTAATAAAGCTCATGAAATAATGAGAAAAAAATCTTACTTATAAAGCTCCATCAC
>JAEWHR010000256.1 GCA_023387655.1 Bacillota bacterium | reverse complement strand
TATTTGAAACACGCTTACTTGGGAAAAAGGTAATTTGCATGAGTGGAAAAGAGGCAGCTAAGCTATTTTACAATGCAATATTAATGAAACGAAAGGGTGCTTTGCCTAAGAGAGTGCAAAAGACATTGTTTGGTCTCAATGCGATTCAAACGATGGATGGTCGTAGACATCTTCATAGAAAGAAGCTTTTTATGTCAATCTTAAATCAAGAACAACAGGACCGCTTAACTAAGATTACCATAAAAAAGTGGGAAGAAGCGATTAGTAAATGGGAATCTAGCAAGCAAATTGTCCTCTATGATGAAGTAAACTGTATTATATGTCAGGCAGCATGCGAATGGGCGGGAATACCATTGCCATCCGCCAATGTAAAATGCCGTGCCAAGGATTTTAGTACAATGGTTAATACTCTTAGTGCGATAGGACCAGAGTATTGGAGAGGGAAAAAAGCAAGATGCAGAACCGAGAAGTGGATAAGAGGCATCATAGAAGATACCAGATCCGGTAAAATAAGACCTGGAAGAAATTCAGCGCTTTTTCAGATTGCTTTCTATAAGGATTTGGAGGGAAAGCTACTTGATACACAAATGGCAGCAATAGAACTTATTAATGTAATACGTCCAATTGTTGCTATATCAACCTTCATAACCTTTACGGCGTTAGCGTTATATGAACACAGAGAGTATATCAAAATATTACGAACCGGCAATGAGAATATTCGTGAAATGTTTGTTCAGGAAGTAAGGCGTTACTATCCATTCACCCCTTTTTTAGGTGCAATTGTAAGGAAGAATTTTGTGTGGAATGGATACAGCTTCAAAAAGGGTACGCTTGTACTAATTGATGTTTACGGTACAAATCATGATTCTAGGATATGGGAAAATCCTTATAAATTTAAACCAGAACGTTTTGCAGACAAGAGGGATCACCTGTTTGATTTTATCCCACAGGGAGGTGGCGATGCTTCTAAGGGACATAGGTGTCCAGGAGAAGGAGTTACGATAGAATTAATGAAGGTGAGTTTGGATTTTCTGATTAATAAATTAGAATTTAAAATCCCAGCTCAAGATTTAAGCTATAGTCTTGTAAAAATCCCGTCATTACCTGAAAGTGGATTTATTATGAGAAATGTTAGAAGACGTAAATCGATTTAAATGATTTGAATAGTAAAACGACGGTTTTGTTATAGACCATCAAATCCGTCGTTTTATTAGCATCTTTACAATTATTAAGTCCATGTCCAGGATATATAAAAGTGGATAATTGAAGTAAATCGAAGGATTTGAAAAAGCATTTATTTTAGTGTATATAAAAATCTACATATAAGAGGAGGGAACCATGTATCAAACTGACAATAGTAAGCAATATAAAGCACTAGAAAAAGTCTATATTGATATGATCCAATTAACACCTTTGTCTGTTTCATTAAAAAACACAGAAAAAGAAGATCAGAACCTTATAAGTAGCTGTAAAGAATTTTACAGATTTAAGAAGAGCATGTTAGAGGATATGTATGAAAATTGGGAGGTTTATGGTCTTCCAACAGGAGAATTGGAAAGATATCTTAATGGGCGAAAAGTGAATGGGGTAAAGCAAAGTGGTAAAAGTGAGTACAAAAAGGTCTGTAAACTGCTTTCTGATGCATATAATGCTGATCAGAGCTATTCTAATTTTCTATATGATATAGCTTTGAATGGAGTATATCAAGAAGGAAAGTTGTACATAGAGAAAGAAGTCTTTAAGCAAATACAGATGATCTATGATGGTCAGTTATCGAAGAAAAAGAATTTGATTAATATGGTTATTCCTTATGATACAAGGTTAAAAGCATTTGAGAGAAACGGACTCACTCTACATGTTCATGATGATAACATTATTATTTCAAGTGAAACCTACCCTAATATGCTTCTTGCAATGTCGCAGTTAGCGAAATCCGGTAATAAAGTGAAGACATTTGGGCGTTTTAATTTTGATAATTGTGAATTTAGGCAAATATTTAAACCATACTCACCATGTTATGAAGATGTTGTCAGAACCTTACTAGATGAAAGAATTAAAGTTAGTAATCATATACATCTCTATCTTGAAGAAAAACATATCAAACCGAAATGTGAAACCTATTGGAAAGTAAATTATAAATACAAAGGAACACAGCTCCTACAGATTGCTACCAATGGGGAAGATTTCAGAGTAAGAATCACTTTAGCTTATTGGTGGGACGAAAGTGATTTATTGAATAGCAGATTAGAAAAATTAGATACTGAGATACAAAGATACTGTTTGCGTAATCTAAATTACTGCGTAGGATGCTCCATCTCTCATAAAGGGGGCATTGCTGTTATTCTTGGGAAGCGAAAACGTCTATGTGGAGGAATTGGAATAGATATTAACAATCCAACTGTAAAGGAATTAGAGAATATAAAAAGATTTATTGAGATACGATGTGAAATTATTGATGAAGTATTTAATAAAAAATAAACAGTATCAATAAAAAGCAAAATTCGTGAAGAACAAAGGAAATATCCTGCTGATAATAATACGATGAGAAGAAATCAAAACAATTGTAATATTTAGGGATAATGTATCAGAAAATTGGATTGACTCATGATTGTAAAAATAGTAAAATTATGGGTGAAATAACAGGATAAGGAATACGCCATACAAATGATATCGGGGGGAATAATAATGGGAGGTTATGTATGAGCAAGTATTCCAGAGAAAAGGTGATTCAAAGGATTAAAAAAAGTGTTTATTCCAATGCAAACCAACTAAATATGGAACAATGTTATTATGTATGTGCGAATAAACAAGTATTTGATGAACTTTTAAAAAAGGAATGCCAGATTATCTTCGGTAGAAGGGGTACTGGTAAGACGACTACCCTAAAAGCATTTACTCATTATGTGAATCAAGTAAGAAAAGAAGAGCATCCGGAAGACTCTTGCTGGTACGTTAGACTAGATGAGTGTATTCCAAACAGTATTGAGATAGTGAGTGGAGCATTAGAAGACAACATTGCATATTGCGTTCAAAATATGTTGTTAGAATTTACAACCTTTTTAATGAACGAATTTACGCAAAAAGAAAAAACATTACGTCCAAAACCAAAGAAATTCGGCCAGGTTGAGGACGAAATCTTAAAGTTATCACAACTTATTGAAGAGGGCAAGAAGAAGATAACTTTGCTTACAGGTACAGAAAGTTCGCAGCATACCAATGCGAAAGAAGGCGAGTTTAGCTTAAGTGCAAATTCGAACGGACAAATGGAGTCAAACCATTTATTATCAAAACTACTTTCCATGAGATTTTCCTTTGGGAAAAAAGCAGGTCGTGAAATTAAAACAACAAAGGATAAGCAATATGTTTATCGCATTGATATAAACGAGATTAGAAGAAATGTGGAAAAGATATTAAAAACTATGGGGTATCGTACTCTATATATCTGCATTGATGAATTCACTCAGATTGATAGAGATACCGCAACTACAATTCAGCCAAAAGTTGCACAAGTATTGAAACAGCTCTTTTTTAGCTCAAGCATTATTGTAGTTAAGATAGCTTCTGTTTGGTCAGAATATCGTATGCAAACAAGGCAGGATATTGGTTTTCGAGAAGGGATTGAGCTATCTCAAGATATTTTTAAGCATAATAGTATAAACTTTGACTGTATGTTTGATTATAACAATGAAAAGGCATACCAATTCTTTAAAGATGCAATGCTAAACTATTTTTTATTTGAATTGAAGCAAGAAGAAATGATTCACTTGCCAAATGGTTTGATAGTATCCACAAAAAATGTAGTGACGGAAGAAAGTCGAAGTGGATTATCAAACTATCTTGTGGAACTTTTATTCTCAAAAGATAGTTTTAAGCACCTTATTTGTGGTTCACAAGGAATTCCGAGAGTATTTGGTATTTTATTAGTTGCATGCTTTGATAAATTAAAAGAGGTGAAGAAAGAAAAAGTTACGGTAGAAATTGTTTTTGAATGTATCATGGATAATTATTTTGATGAGGTAAGGCAATCAATACCAGAATCCTCAGCAGTCTTTACCGGGATAGAAGCACATATAGGGAAGAAAAAAAGTCGATTTTTCCTCTTAAGTATTTTAGATTATAATACGGTATCCTTTTACTTTGATCGGTTAGTTGCTGTAAATGCACTTTACGAATATGCGAGTAAGGTAATACCAAGGGAGTTAAGAAACACTTATAAGCTTTATTGTGTACATTACGGGAATTATCTTGATAGTTTTAAACGAGGTATATCAAAGTTAAATACCGATGCTATGGTAGGACAAGGTTTTTTATTCCCAAAGTTTCCAGATGATATGATAACGAGTCCGAGTAATTACCAGTTTACATTACCAGAAAATATATTAGAAGAAGCATTATGTTCCATATGTAAGAAGGATATCATTAGAGAAAGTATAAGGAATCAATCTGCTTTAAAGACGGAAGATATAAAAAGTCCATAAGAAATAATAAATCAAAAATGAAACATCATTAAAGGAACTTCAAAATAGGAACATTATTATAGGAACATTATTATGGGAACTTCATAAAAGGAACATCATAAAAAGAACTTCATAAAAAGAACTTCATAAAAAGAACTTCATAAAAGGAACATCATAAAAAGAACTTCATAAAAGAAACAGCATAAGAAATAGAAAAATTATTTAGTATCAAGCTATAATAAAATCAGAGATAGAGAGTTATTCTTTACATTTTAGAATAATACTCTATCTCTTTTTGTGTTTTATTTACTACTTATCGTTTCAAAGATTTATGAGTTTCGTTTATATACTAATGTCAATCAGAATTAGTTCAGATTAATTCTTTTTATCTTTAATCTTTCAAATTATGTCATTTGTTGTTACAATGATAATATTGTTTATATTTCTATAAAAGTTATACTACCAGAAAAATATTATGCAAGGGTTACGAGTGAGGAAGGGAGATAAGGTTTTGAAAATACAAGTATTTAATCCATATTTACCAAGTTATGAGTATATACCGGATGGAGAACCGTATGTTTTTGATGACAGGCTATATATCTTTGGAAGTCATGATAAATTCAATGGAGTTACGTATTGTGAAAATGATTATGTGTGCTGGTCAGCGCCTGTGGAGGATTTATCAGATTGGAGATTTGAGGGGACGATTTATAAAAAGGATCAACATCCACATCAAGCAGAGAAAAATTTTCTCTACGCTCCAGATGTGACGAAGGGACCTGATGGTAGGTATTATTTATATTATTCTGTTGCCCATTCCTCTATAATATCAGTTGCAGTTTGTGATACTCCAGCGGGGAAATATGAGTATTATGGTGATGTAAAGTATAAATCAGGAGACATCGTAGGGAAAGGTCCTGGAGAGTTCTATCAGTTTGACCCAGGTATTTTTATTGATGAGGACGGTACGATATATTTATATTCAGGATTTTGTCCTAAGGCAGAGGAAGATGAATTAGGTAGAAAATATGTGGGTGCACATGTTTGTGTGTTAGAAGACGATATGATTACCATAAAAGAAGAACCTAAGGTTTTAATTTCAAGAGATAGAGAATGTCCAGATGGTGCAAGATATTTTGAAGCACCTTCTGTTCGAAAAATTGATGGAAGATACTATTTTGTATATTCAGCGAGGATAACAGGACTCCACTATTATGTAAGTCAATATCCAGATAAGGAGTTTATCTATGGAGGAGTGATACATTCTTCCTCTGATATAGGATTGCATGATTTTACAGAGGAAAATCCAGCTTATCCGGTAGGTAATACACATGGCGGAATTGTTTTTATAAAAGGTCAGTATTATATATTTGATCATAGGTTTTCAAATAATTCTTCTTTTTGTCGTCAAGGCGTTGCTGAGCCTATATTTATCGATGCAGAAGGAAGGATTAAGCAAGTGGAAGCAACGAGCTGCGGACTTAACGGAGGCCCGTTAGATGGAGTTGGAGTCTATCCTGCATATATAGCTTGTAACCTTATCGATAAAAATCAATATAATACAAAGGAAGAGAAAAAATCTGCGGCAGCTTACATCACACAAGAGGGTGAGGATAGAGAAACTGAGCCAGGCCAGTATTTATACGGTTGGAAAAATGGATGGATTGTAGGATACAAGTATTTTGATTTATTTGATTTGAAAAGTATAAGAATAAAAGTACGTGGAAAAGCAAACGGTTTAATAAAGGTAAGCACAAAGCGTGAAGAGGAATTTATCGGGGAAGGTTTTTTAAATATCGATAGCATGGATTGGACAGATATTATAGTTCCAGTAAATACTAGAAATGGTATTGCTCCTCTTTATTTTACATTTGATGGGGATGGATGCTTAGATATGCTTAGTTTCGAGTTAATTGCCTAAGAGAGAGAAAGGTATATAACCATAAACTATAAAGTAAAATTATATAAAAAAACTGGAATATGTAATTTAACATTTACATATCCCAGCGTTTATGATAGAACCTTATATAAGAGTTTTTTTATGTGATTTTCCATTCACCCTTCTTGATCGCATTCGTTGCCTTGAGTAAATACATAGTTATTATGGTAAGTACGAGGGCACATAAGACGATTAGGGCAATATCAGGTATTACTAAGACTGTTTTAAGAAATAAATAAACACGGTACATGACTGAGGAACCGAAAAAAGTTATAATGCTTGGTTTTAGTATAGAATTCACGGCATCCAACTGAAATGATATATGTTTTACTACAATAGCAACATCAAGAGCAGTGATTAATAATTGACTGATGAGTACGCTGATAAAATACCCATAGATACCGTACTGAGGAATGATTAGGGCAAGCAAAATGATGCGAAAAGATAATCCGACCACTGAATTTAGGAATGTCAAATGGGCCTTTCCTAATCCATTTATAATACTGCTTAGTGTCGTTGCAGTATAGAGAAATGGGCAGAGCCAAGCCAATATCATTAGGTAAGCTCCAGCTTCCTTGATATGAAACACAGACAAACCAAGTGGTAATCCAAAGAATAGAAAGAATCCAGTGCTAAAGATACCAAGGATTAAACTGTATTTGATGGATACTGAGACGGTACGTGATATAAGTTTTGTATTCTGTTTTGCGGAAGCCTCGGAGATGGCTGGTAGTAATAATACGGATAGCGAATTGGTAATCGTTGATGGGAATAACAAGAATGGGATTGCCATACCATTTAAGATACCAAATAAGCTTAAAGACTCGGAATCTGTTAATCCTGATTTCTGAAGCATTGCAGGAATTATAACAGCTTCAAAGCTATGTAAAACACTAATAAATAATCGATTTGCGGTAAGCGGAACACTCATATTGATAAGAGAGCGTAGAAATCGACTTTGATGTTGTTTTTGTATACCATCCGAAGATTTTTTCTCGTTTTTTTGTATGATAAGTGAGATTAAATTGTATATATTAGAAGCAATTTCACCGACAACGATACCAGCAACAGCAAGTTCGCAAGTGGCTTTTATTTGTCCTCCACCAAAATAGAGGGCTATAACATAGACGAATGACACTCGAATAATTTGTTCGACTAGCTGTGTTAATGCAGGGACACCAGCTTTTTTAAGTCCATAATAATATCCATTAATACAGGCAGTGATACCGCAGAATGGAAAGACATATGCAAGAATACGAAGAGATGGAGCGCTTTCTGCATGAAGCAAAAGCTTGGTAGCGATAAGATCACTTGTATTATAGATAAGGAATGAGAGGATAAAAGCTAAGGATACTGATAAAATGATTCCAGTCTTTAATACTCGCTTCGAACCTTTAGTACCACCTTTCGCCGCCTCTTCAGCGACGAGTTTTGAAATTGCTGTCTGTATTCCGGACGCGTAAATGGTATAGCAAATACCATAGACAGGAAAGATTAATTGGTAAAGTCCAAGGACTTCTGCACCCAGGGCCTTCGACAAAAAGATTTTATAAAAAAATCCAATCAACCTGGTAAGCAACCCTGCAACTGTGAGAATTAGGGTACCCTTGATAATTGTATTTTTACTCATGCGTACAGTCTCCTTTGGGATGTTTAGCAGTAGAATTATTAAAATATATTCAAAAATCAAAAAGATATACGTTAGAGAGCAAAGTTGATTTGAATTGCTCGCAAAATGTCAGAAAATTTTTGATACAGGGATTGACAAACCGTAGCTCTGGGGGTAAAATGACGATATCATAGTAAATCACTAGGATATAACCGAATTGTCGAAATATGACTTTATTATAAGAGAAAAACCGAAAGGAATTAATAGAGATCTTGGTCTTTCTTTCACAAGCAAATCATCGATGCGTAGAATATATCAAAAGCTCGTTGTATGTTCCTTCGCAAATTTAAATGATAACCAAAGACAATCCGAAGATTTTAAAGTGGGGGTAACTTCACTTGTATGGGAAAGGTGATGGTTGATTATCTGAAAGATGGGAAAAATCGAGCAAATGAAATAATCGAGCAAATGAAATAATCATATCGTATGATTTCATATCATATGGAAATAATAGAAAGAATGTAGTTTAAAGATATAAAAAAGTTAAATTGGACTAAAACAGGATAGAGAAAAGAGGAGATCGGAATGAGTAAAATGATATATTTAGATAACGCTGCTACCACTCAGACCAGACCAGAAGTAGTAGAAGCAATGCTACCATATTTTTATGAGAATTATGGAAATCCATCTAGTGTGTATGAAATAGCTACTAGAAGTAGAAAAGCTGTAACAGAAGCAAGAGATGTGATTGCAAAGACCATAGGTTGTGAGAATAATGAGATTTATTTTACTGCTGGTGGTTCCGAGTCTGATAACTGGGCAATTAAGGGTGTTGCAGAAGCTTATCGTGATAAGGGAAATCATATTATTACAAGCAAGATTGAACACCATGCTGTTTTGCATACTTGTGAGTACTTAGAGAAACATGGCTATGAAGTTACTTATCTTGATGTGGATGAAAACGGAATTGTAAAACTTGATCAATTGAAAGCTGCAATTCGTCCAAATACAATCTTAATAACAATCATGTATGCAAACAATGAAATTGGTGCAATTCAGCCAGTGAAAGAAATCGGTGAAATTGCAAAGCAGCATAACATTTTATTCCATACCGATGCAGTTCAGGCGTTTGGGCAGTTACCAATTGATGTAAAGGAACTTGGAATTGATATGTTAAGTGCCAGCGGTCATAAATTAAACGGCCCAAAGGGAATTGGTTTCCTTTATATTAGAAATGGCCTTAAGCTTCGTTCCTTTGTTCATGGTGGTGGACAGGAAAGAAAGCGTAGAGCCGGTACTGAAAACGTACCAGGTATTGTTGGATTTGGTAAGGCAGTTGAGATTGCGGCATCAAATTTAAAAGAAAGAACCGAGAAAGAAATTGAGCTTAGAGATTATCTTATTGAGCGAGTATTGAAAGAAGTTCCTTATACGAGATTGAATGGACATCGTAAAAATCGACTTCCTAATAACGCAAACTTTAGTTTTCAATTTATTGAGGGCGAATCTTTACTAATTATGCTTGATATGCAAGGAATTGCAGCTTCTAGTGGTTCTGCTTGTACTTCTGGATCATTAGATCCATCTCATGTATTATTGGCAATTGGATTACCACACGAGATAGCACATGGCTCTTTAAGATTAACCTTAAGTGAAGATACAACAAAAGAAGATATTGATTTTACAATCGATAAAATCAAAGAAATTGTTGATAAATTAAGACAAATGTCGCCACTGTATGAAGATTTTATGAAAAAGTTAAATAAGAATCGTACAGAATAATTCGATAGATATCATACCAAGATATTAGAAAAGACAAATGGAGGAACAGTTATGTATACAGAAAAAGTTATGGACCATTTCCAACATCCTAGAAATGTTGGTGAAATAGAAAATGCGAGTGGTGTTGGAACTGTAGGAAATGCAAAGTGTGGAGATATCATGAGAATGTATCTTGATATTGATGATAACCAAGTGATCCAAGACGTTAAATTCAAAACTTTTGGATGTGGTGCAGCAGTTGCAACAAGCAGTATGGCAACAGAACTAGTAAAAGGTCTCACAGTACAAGAGGCTTTAAAAGTAACAAACAAAGCAGTTATGGAGGCGCTTGATGGTCTTCCACCAGTTAAGGTTCACTGTTCCTTATTGGCAGAAGAAGCAATTCATGCAGCTCTATGGGATTATGCAGAAAAGAATGGTATCCACATTGATGGCTTACAAAAGCCTAAGAATGATATTCATGAGGATGAAGAAGTAGAAGAAGAGTATTAATCATAAAATAATGTTCATTAAGTAATAAACTAATGACAAAGGATACGAAAAGCATGATGTGATCTCCCCTAGATCACTATGCGATATATAGCAACAAGGTGCTGTTTTTAAATCTTAGGATAAAACAGTACCTTGTTGATTTTTTCATTTAGGACTAGTAATTACCGCCCTTTGTCTGTATTATAGTAGTATTGTTAGCTGAAAATCAGGAGAGAATCTGAAGTAAAATTTATGATAGTTTTTTGTGAAGTGTTAAAGTTAGAGAGGAACGAATAGATGAAAAAAGTAGTTGTTGGTATGTCTGGTGGGGTAGATTCCTCAGTAGCAGCATATTTGTTAAAAGAAGCTGGATACGATGTCATTGGTGTTACTATGCAAATCTGGCAGGATGAAGATAATTTAACGCAAGAAGAAAATGGAGGTTGTTGTGGCCTAAGTGCGGTAGATGACGCTAGAAGGGTTGCTAACTCTTTAGAGATTCCTTATTATGTGATGAATTTTAAATCAGAATTTAAAGCAAATGTTATGGATTACTTTGTAAAGGAATATCAGATGGGTCGTACACCGAATCCTTGTATCGCATGCAATCGTTATGTGAAGTGGGAGTCCCTTCTTACAAGGTCATTACAAATCGGGGCAGATTATATTGCTACTGGTCATTATGCTAGAATTGTAACTTTACCAAATGGTCGATTTGCACTGAAGAAATCTGCAACCGCAGCAAAAGATCAGACCTATGCGTTATATAATTTAACTCAAGATCAGTTAAGTAAGACATTGATGCCAGTTGGAGAATATAGCAAGGAAGAGATACGTGAAATTGCTGCAAAGATAGGCTTATTGGTTGCAAATAAACCTGATAGCCAGGAAATATGTTTCGTGACAGATAATAACTATGCAGGGTTTATTGAAGAATATACAGGACAGAAATTTAAGCCTGGTAATTTTGTAGATACTAAGGGAAATATTCTTGGTAGACATCAAGGTATTATTCACTATACTGTGGGGCAGAGAAAGGGACTAGGTATTGCACTTGGACATCCTGCTTTTGTAGTGGAGATTCGCCCTGAGACGAATGAAGTAGTAATTGGTAGCAATGATGAGGTGTTCTCAGATCGTTTGATTGCAAATCAATTGAATGCGATGGCGGTGGAAGAGTTTGAAGATGGCATGGAAGTTATTGCGAAGATTCGTTATAATCATGAAGGATCAAAGTGTACCATTCGTAAAGTATCGGATACGGAAATAGCTTGTGAGTTTGATACGCCACAACGTGCAGTAACACCAGGACAAGCAGTTGTATTCTACCAGGGAGATATCGTAGTAGGCGGTGGTACTATAATTAAGTAGTAGATAAGAAAAAGAATTTTATTGCTGATAAATGAATCTTGTACTAGGTAAGAAATGGTGTTCGATTATCAGAAAGATAAAAGGAATGTATCGAGGTTTAACAACTATAGTGTTTTTAGAAATCAATATAAGTTGTTATAAAATGATTCTATATAGTAAAAATAAGGAGGAAATTTTCCTCCTTATTTTTATGCAAAGTTAGTCAATAAATGGATATGGATAACTAAATTGTTTCTTGAGTTATGAAAAACAGAAGTTATATCACCATATTTTATGAAAAACAGAAGTAATATATCATATAGTATGAAAAATAGAATCGATATAATCTTGCAATATTCTAGTAATAGGGCTGAAATTATCTTATCCTATAACTTTAAGAACGTAGGTTTTCTATCATGAAATACTGTGTAATAACGAAACCCTAAATTAGTCAATAAATCACTCGCAACTTTAAAATCATAAGCAATATGTTCTGGTTTGTGCGCATCAGAACCAATAGTTAAGATCTCACCGCCTAATTCTAGATACCGTTTTAGAATCTCAGCTTTTGGATGTGGATTTGATAAGTTGTATTTTAATCCTGATGTGTTACATTCAATCCCGATTCCATGTGCGATAAGAGTTTTTAAACATTCCTCAAGGATATCTTTATAGTCAAGATAATTGTAAGTTTTAAGGTCATCAGGAATATAGCGAACGATGTAATCAAGATGTCCGTATACTTGGAAACCTTGATAATATCTCGCATTATGAGCAATTGACTGAAAGTAAGCCCAAATACCATCTTTTGTTGTGTTCGTTGTCCAGAACTCTTTGTAATATGGATCTTTGTTCTGTAGTACATGGGTAGAACCAATGACAAAATCAAAAGGATAGGAGGATAATAATGTATTGTAATAATCTCTTATTTCTTCTTTTTGTTCTGGCTCATTCCGTAGACCTAGCTCGATTCCTAGTAAAAGATTAATTTGATCTGCATATCGATCCTTTAATTCCGAAAGACATGAGATATAATCCTTTGGAGAGAAGGTAAATGTACCCTCCTCCCCATGAGGATATCGATAATCCATATGATCGGTAATGCAGTAGGTGGATAAACCCATGGAAATAGCACGCTCTATCATAGATTCTGGGCTACTATTAGAGTCAGTTGAAAAAATTGTATGAGTATGAAAATCAGCAAGTATCATAACGAAGATCCTTTCTTACCCCATAGGTGAGTATTAGGCTTCACTCTGAGTATTAGGCTTCACTCTGAGTATTAAGTTTCAATTCGAGTTTTAGTTTTCACTCAGGATGACTTCATACAGAGTAGATTTCATTCTGAGCAATAGGTTAGTCAGAAACTAAAGTCAAAGAACTAATATCAGGCGTAGCAATAAGAGAGTAGTTCGTGTGGTAAACAACAAAGCCAGGTTTTCCTTTGTTTGGTTTTTTCACATTTTTCTTCTCTGTATAATCAATTTCAACCTTTTCGTTTTCTCTACCCTTGGAGTAATAGGCAGCAAGGCTACCAGCTTCTTCAAAGACACGATCTGGAAGTTCATCTCCGTTACTTTTTACGATAACGTGAGAGCCTGCCATACCTTTTGCATGAAACCACCAGTCATTTCCTGTAGCGAAATCAAAGGTAAGTTCATCATTTTGGTAATTGTTCTTTCCTACATAGATGTGATATCCATCAGAAGAAAGATAGTGAAATGGCTTACTAGTAATCTTAGTTTTCTTTTGTTTGTTCCCATTCTTACCGTTTGATTTTCCATCTCCACGTCCATAATGGCGTTTGATATAGCCATATTCAATCAACTCTTCTTTTAACTGTACAAGGTCATTTTCTGCAATTGCTATATCAAGAGAAGTACGAATAGAATCCAAATGTTTTAAATCTTCTTCGGTCTCAATTATTAATTTACTAAGAGCCTCGAAGGTACGCTTTAGCTTACCATAACGTTCAAAATAAGCCTTTGCATTCTCTAGGGCGGATATCTCAGGATTTAGGGGAATCGTTAAGTCTTCATTGGTATAATAATTCAACACTGTAATGGATTTATCACCAGGTGTAGCCTGATAACCGTAAGTAGTTAATAATTCGCCGTAAACCTTATATTTGTCTCTTTTTTCTGTATCTAAAAGTTGTTTTTTTTGCAAATCATATTTTTTTGACTCACGCTCAATTGCATTAGCAACAATTTTACGTAGGTCTGCTGACTTTTGACGAATTCGTGTTACCGCATTTTTGGAAGCATAGAAATTTTCTAAAACGCTGGAAATACTATCAAAGGATTGCACTTCATACCCATCAGCACTTTGATAACATGTCAATGAAATACTTGAAAATTCAACCGGCTCTTTTCCACGATAAACAATGTTTGGAGTGTATTCTTTCGTTTTGGTAATATCCATAACACGATTAAAATTCTGGAAAAGATGGTAAGTTAAGTCTTCACTAAGGCTTGCAGTAGAAGCTTCGGAATCAAGGCTTGACCGATAACATATTTCATTTGCAAGAAGTGGACTAACTCCAGTTAAGGTACTGTATAATGCTTTGCCAATTGACATTGGCTTTGATATTACTTGATTTTTAAAATCCTCAAAACTAATGATAGTAGGATCTAATTTTTCTGTTGTTTTAGGAATGAAATATTTTCTTCCGGGTAACACTTCTCTTACAGAGCTTACAAAGCCCGAGATATGTTTGATACTGTCGACTATGGTAAATTCTTCATCGCAGAAGATGATATTACTATGCTTTCCCATAATCTCAACGATAATATATTTTTTTCTTACATCACCCATCTCATCTAGATGTTCGACTTCAAACTGTAATATTCGCTCGAATTCAGGTTGGGTTATGGAGAGTATTCTAGCACTATTTAAGTGTTTACGAAGAAGCATGCAAAAGTTCGGTGCATTCAAAGGATTTTGTTTGCTTTGTTCGGTAAGATAAATGAGTGGAAGACCCGCAGAAGCGGATAAAAATAATTTATATTGATCGTAATTTTTTATTGTAAGAACGAGCTCGTCTTTTTCAGGTTGGCTAATCTTCATGATACGCCCACCCACTAGCTTTTCTTTTAATTCATATAACAAGTTAGATATTACAAAACCATCAAATGCCATAGTAACCTCAATTCTGGCGCTGTGGCGCCTTTTTAAATACCTTATGCATTATAACATACTACCAGTTTCAGTGTCAAAAATATACTATAAAACAACAGAAAGTGAAAAGATTATTAAGTAAGTTTACTTTCATTTGACAAGCTTTCTATGAATACATATAATAGTCTGAGGATAGTGGCAGTACCTAATAGGAAAATGGAGGTATTATATGAAATTTTTAAATAAAATGGAAAGAAAATTCGGCAAATATGCTATTCACAATCTTATGAACTATGTGATAGGCTTATATGTCGTAGGCTTTATAATCACTCTAATTAATCCTAACCTATTTTATTTCCTAACTCTTGATATTGACAAAGTATTACAGGGTCAGGTATGGAGACTAGTTACCTTCTTAATTCAAGTACCAGTTTTAAGTGGAATGGGTATGTTTACCTTTTTGATTCAGATGTATCTGTATTATATGATAGGTAACTCACTAGAACGCTCCTGGGGGGCTTTCCGTTTTAATCTCTATTTCTTTAGTGGTATCTTGTTTAATATTCTTGCTACTGTTGTGATTTATGCTGTAAGTGGTATAAGTTATCCATTTGGACTTTCTTATATCAATCAGGCTATGTTTTTTGCCTTTGCAGCATTATACCCGAATGTTGAACTTTTACTCATGTATATTCTACCAATCAAAGTGAAATATCTTGGATATTTCTATGCAATCGTGTATGGTTATGAAGTATATATGGTAGTAAAAAATGGATTTTGGGCTGAGGGTATCGCAGCGGTTTTAGCAATATTAAATTTCCTAATCTTTTTCTTTGCTACTAGAAATTACAGACGAATATCTCCAAAGGAATATAAGAGAAGAGCAAATTACAAGCGTCAGGTACGAAAAGCTCACAATCCAGACAATGTTATACAGTTTCAAGGCAGAACTACTGTTACGAGACATAAGTGCGCGGTATGTGGCAGGACGGAATTAGATGATGATAGCCTAGAATTCAGATTCTGTTCCAAATGCGACGGAAATTATGAGTACTGTATGGATCATCTTTATACTCATGAGCATGTGCATCGAGATGACAGAGAAAAGGACAGTTAAAGAGAGGAATTTGAAAGATGCAGAAAAAAACGAAAATTGTTTGTACCTTAGGGCCAGCGACTTCATCTGAAGAGATGATTAAGGAGTTGTGTTTAAGTGGAATGGATATTGCGAGATTAAATTTCTCCCACGGAAATCACGAAGGTCATGGTGAAATGATTTCAAAAATTAAGAAGGTTCGTGAAGAATTAGGTCTTCCAATTGCGATTCTTCTTGACACGAAAGGTCCGGAAATTCGTACTGGACTTGCGGAAAATGGAAAAGAATTTACCCTAGTAAAAGGTGAAGAGGTAATTGTAACTACAGAGGATGTTCCTTGCAACAGTTCAATTATCAGTGTTACTTATCAGCACCTACCAGAAGATGTTTCTGTTGGTGGATCAATCTTAATTGCAGATGGATTGATTGAATTAAAAGTAAAAAAAGTGGAAGATGATAAAGTAATTTGTGAAGTAGTGAATGGCGGTGAGCTTGGTAGCAGAAAAGGTGTAAACCTTCCGAATGTGAAACTAAAACTTCCAGCAATCACAGAGCAGGACAGAGCAGATATCATCTTTGGTATCAATGAAGGCGTTGACTTTATTGCAGCTTCCTTTATCCGTAATGCAGAAGCGATTCGCGAAATTCGTGGAATTATTAATGACTGTAATTCTGATATCCAAATTATTGCGAAGATCGAGAATATGGAAGGTATGGAAAATCTCGACGAAATTATTGCAGAAGCTGACGGAATTATGGTTGCTCGTGGTGACCTTGGTGTAGAAGTAGAGCCAGAAACTCTTCCATACATTCAAAAGACTATGATTCAAAAATGTAATGCGGCATTTAAGCCAGTTATTACAGCAACTCAGATGTTAGATTCTATGATACGTAATCCACGTCCAACCCGTGCTGAGGTGACTGACGTAGCGAATGCGATTTATGATGGAACTGATGCAATTATGTTATCAGGTGAAACAGCTGCTGGTAAGTATCCAATTCAGGCAGTACAAATGATGGCTAACATTGCAAAGGAAACTGAAACACACTACGATTCCATAACAAGCGATAGAAAGAATGAATATGAAGAAAGCAACGAAGATGTTTCATGTGCAATTAGTTATTCTGCGGTAGCTACTGCTGGACGTCTTGATGCAAAATTAATTATTGCTTCTAGTTTCTCTGGATATACCGCTCGTTTGGTATCTAAATACCGTCCAAAATGTCCAATCATTGGATTATCTCCTTTAGATCGTACACTTCGCAAAATGCAGATTTACCGCGGTGTTCAACCATTAAAGGTAAAAGAAGTGAATTCTACCGACCATCTTTTAGAAGAAGCGGTAAAGACGGTACTTAAACATGGCTATGTGAATGAAGGTGACGTTGTGATTTTAACAGCAGGTGTTCCAGCTGGTAAGTCAAGCGTAACTAATATGATAAAGGCGGTTGTTGTTGAGTAGGCAATCGTAGGAGGCATTCATGTGGAATTTAATAAAAAAAGACCTCAAAGTTTGGGGACAAAATAAAAAAATATGGATGTTTCTAATTGCTGTGCTTATTATGTTTATAATAGGCACTGCTTTTTATGCGACCGAGGATCCTGCCTCATCGCAGGCAGGAGTATCCATCGGTGTGGTTGATAAAGATCAATCAGAATATTCCACTCTCTTGGTATCTTATTTTAAAGACAATAAAGTATTTTCTCAATATGTAAGTGTCATAGTAGGAGAGGAGAAAGAGATAAAGCAAAAGTTTGATGACGGAGAATTAACGATGTATTTAATTATCCCACCAGATTTTGCAGAAAGTTTAATTTATATTGAAAATATTCCGATAGAAGCAATCATCAGTAAGAAGGATACCACGAAAGCAATTATCCTAAAGAATTTGCTGCTCGGTTATGAAAGATACATATCTGCAGTTGAAATAAACTGTGTTGCATTATATGACATGATGCAGGAAGCATCCATGCCACAAAGTCTTATTGATTCTGAAAATGTACGTATTTCTTATGATCTGGTGTTTACTGCTCTTGGAAGAGAGAGTTTTTTTGATTATGTAGAAAAACAAGACGTTGCCGGAATCCCATTACGTACTTATTATACGTATGAAATATTCTATCTTCTTTTATCCTATCTAGCTGTATTTGCAGGGATGGATCTGTTATTGGAGCGAAAAAATGGCATACTATCACGTCTTACTACAACAGGAACAAAAATAATGACAGTGGTGGTGGCTAAGTTTTGCTTATACCTGGGACTATTCACAGTTCCTGTTCTAATTTTTCATGGATTGGGGCAAACGGGTCTGTTTCCAAAGACGAACTTGACTGAAATAGTCTTTTCCATTCTCTATTTTGGAACTACAGTTATGGTATTTTTATTTCTTGGTATATTACTACGAAAGCTACCGAATTACTTACTAGTTTCCAATGTTATGATATTATTTGGTGCCATTATTGGTGCTGGGTTAATTCCTATGCTATATTTACCAGATTCTATGAAACAATTGGCAAACCTATCACCGAATTATTGGTTTTTAAACATATGTTTTACCTTGCATCTAAATGATAAGAAGATTCCTCCATTCTTTATCTTTAGTGTAGCGGTCTTAATGTTACTCCTAATCTTTGGTATTGGGATAGTCTATCAAAGAAAGGAGGGGATTGTTCGTGAAGACATATAAATTCTCTATAATCAAAGATATATTAAATCGAGCTTCCATATCACTACGATTACTCCTTCGGGACAAGGGAACTGTAATAGTATTTTTACTTTCTGTAATTAGCTTTTTCTTTGTTTGTAATTCGTTAAATCAAGCTGCAACCAATCAAAGCAAGATACCAATTGGTTTAATAAATCTTGATGTAAGGGATCAGAATGGAGTTATGGTTTCAACGGAAAGTTCCTTGAGTTTAATTGAAAATATACAATCCGTGGATATATTTTTATTAATAGATGAAGATTTTGATACCTTAGAACGTATGTTATCTAATCGACAAATTTATTGCTTTTATGTAATCAACAAAGGGTATGAAGAAAAACTGAAACGTGGTGACTTAACTCACTTAATTACAGCATACCAAGTAAAAGGAGACCAATCGGTACCGATTCTATCGGATATCTTTGCTGGGGAGATGATGTATCAGATATGTCTTGAGCGTACCGCTACCCGATTTGCAATGCTCTTAAAGGAGAAAGGGCAAGCAGCAAAAGAGAACTTTTATCATTATGCAAAGGAATTAAGGGAAAGTAATGAATTCGAGTTTCAATTTGATATTACTTTAGCAGATACAATAAATGGAGAAGAAATGTTTGAAAACCTCAATACCAGTCTTCTCTACCGACAAATCATAGCAGGTCTTTTTGCGATACTGCTTTCCTTTGTCATCATGTTCTCTTACACTTATGTATGTATGGAACGTGAACAAGGAATTGAAAAGAGAATAAAGCTAACGATGGTTTCAAGATGGTCAAAAGACCTTGGTACAGTTTTAAGCGTACTTATTCTATCGCTTATGCTAAGTGTAGTCTTTGTTTCCTGTGTATGTTATTATGGTAACTTACCACAGGCTTTTGGTAAGTTGTTACTTTTATCTTTAACTTATGCATTTATGATATCAGTTTTGTTTTTGGTCATAACAAAAATTTTGCGTAGCTTCATTGCGTATCAACTAGTTGGTGCTGTTATGGTTTTAGTACTTGGAGCAAGTGGTTTCCTTTCTTTTATCCAAGTAGTACTAAAGTTTGATTTCTTAAATGTTTTTAAATTTACACCAAACGGGTGGTTTATTGAGAAATTTGTTGATATAATAATCAATATCTAATTATGGTATTCTGGTACTTATTCTACTCTCTTATTATTTTTGATTATGTCGATAAGGCTGAAAAACCATGTATAGTATCGATAAGGTTGAAAAACCATGTATATGGATAAGGATGAAAAATATCTGGAATCGATAAGGATGAAAAATATCTGAAATCGATAAGGAAAAAAAATCTGGAATCGATAAGAAGTGTACTAGTAATACGAAGTGAATCGATGGTTAGAAAAAAGATCTTGTAGGAATGGAGATAATTATTGTATGTTAAATAGAAAACAGATAGAGCAGGAAGTACGTAAAGGAAAACAATTAGAGGTACATTTACCTATGTTGTTAAATTATATTTCCTCAGACTATTATGCCTATAGTGGTATGAGCTTTGCTATGCATTATTATAATGTGTTCGAGATGCTTGTGTCTGGTGAATGTTCAGAGGGAGCGAAGAATTACATTTTAAAGGTCAACGACATCGTCCTTAATACGATGCTTACAGAATTTGACGCTACAAAGAGAGAACAGGGAATTAAGAAGTTACATGAACTTCGCTTGGCTATTATCTCGATTATGCAAGGATTAACCTCCTATGCGGATTGTTTTTCCTTATATGAGTATATGTTGAATCGTATCGAGCCAAATTACAATGAAAATTTAGAGGATATTGATGTAGAAACAGAAGTAAAGGAACTGGTATCTCTAATTTTTTCAGACGAAGACCGATTGGTAATGAATCAACATATTCGTAGTATGCTTTCTCAATTACCAGTTCGCATGACAAAAAATAAATTTTATGATATGTTAAAAGAAAGCCTCTCTATCTATGAAGGCAGTGAAGAGAGTACGGTAGAAGATTTTATATATATGCTTCGATCTGCCGCAGGTATTTATAAGTCTGAACATATGGAAAATGATTTTCCAGATTTAATGGAAGCCGTGAAGCGTTTGGAGAATGCAGATTATGCGACGCTTAGTGAATCGGATTACAAAGAGTTAGAAATGGTACTTGGAGATGCTACTTCCCTTTTAAAACTTGAAACAGAGAGCTACTATGCGCTTGAAGAAGCAGTGAATTCTTTATATTGTGTATTACTAAATGAAGTATATGCATCTACAGAAACAGTAGCCACCGGAAACTTATTAAAAGGGATAGTAAAAGAGATTGCATCCCTATTACAGAAGAATCAATTAATCTCAATTCCAGAAGAGTTAGTAGATGAATTTTCAGTAGCAGAAGGAAAAATAGAATATTATTTAGAGCGTGTTACTGAGGATGAGGCATTGATTGACTTAATTAAAAAAGATCATAAAGAGTTTGCTCAAGCAATCATGCTAGAACAACAATTAGAATGTCTTGTATTGTCACAAAGTTTAGTTTCCAACTCTTTATTTATAGACTTAGAAAAACAATGGAATGGTAAGATTGTAGACAAGTCATATCTAGAAAAAAGATGGTGTGAACTTGTTGATGAGTTTGGTAAGGTGTTAAGTGAAGGAAATAAGTTAATGAATCGTGCACGTATCGCAGCGACATTAAGAGAGATGCCAGTACTTTTTAGTAACTCATCTGAAGTTAGAGATTATATGAGAAATTCCTTGGCGAGTTGTCGAGATGTTGCAGAACGCGTTGCCAGTGTATCACTATTAAAACAATTACTTGAGTAAAGGATTTTTAGATGTACTATCGGAACAAAAACCAGTTCAAATAATCATATGTATTATCGGAACAAAAAACTGTCCCAATAATCAAATGTATTATTGGAACTAACAAAAAGCATGCTCTGATAATCAGATGTATTTTCATATGACAAAATCTGCTGTATTTTTTTATGGAACCTGTGTTATAATTTAGTAGATAACCAAAAAGAGGAAGAGGATGAGAGAACATGATTCGATGGAGTGAGAAATTGTATTATGGCGAATCCATCAAAAAGAGGCACAGGCGAATGATTTATGCGATTAATCGTGGGAGAAAAACTCCGAATATTTACTGCATAACTTTTGCTTCCAATGACCAAAATCTATTCGACATCATACCGGCAAGCCAGTTAAAACTTCCTCACATAAAAAATAGTGAAGTTCATATCCTTGGATTGGCTTATAATATGGAGGAAGCCAAGGAAGTTGTTATGCAAATGCTTGTGGAAATCTATAAAGCCACTGGAGATTTTAAGGTGCGAGAGTATTTTGCTTAGCAAATAGCTATGACAAGCATATAAGATTGGGGAATAATAGAATGCTTCATATTTTATTTCTGATATTAAAAATAATTGGGATAGTAATCGCAGTCCTCTTAGGTTTGCTGCTTTTGGCTGTTCTGGTTGTCTTATTTGTTCCAATCCGTTATCGCTTTGAAGGAAAGAAATATTCGGATATTGTGGTTAGAGGAAAAGTGACTTGGGCTTTTGGGCTGGTACATCTAAGAGTATTATATTTACAGGAAAAACTAAGTATCGTCCTACGAATTGCAGGTTATCGTTTTTATGATAACAATGATTCGG
>JAEWHR010000099.1 GCA_023387655.1 Bacillota bacterium | reverse complement strand
TCATAATCTGTTATTTACCAAAATACTTAAATTTCATTCTATTAAAATCATTGTTTACAATTCTTTTATTCAGTAGACCCAATACGATGATATCAATAACAAAAAACATTCCATCAAAGATAAGCATGTGTATATTACGCTCTATTGACCCAATCTTACTGAACTACTCTATTTTCATAACAAAAATGTATGAAAATAAGGTCTTCACTAATTAGGAAGACCTTACATCATCTTTTAATGACATAATTTTTTAAGTTACAAATAACTAGAATACAAACATTACTTTATTATAACTAATAGAATGAACCAGAACATCATTTCCTGGTAAAATCTCAACCTTAGCTTTAAACGTCTTATCTCCCATTATTACTAAGTAAGTTGGACTCTCGGTCTCAATCCGCTTCGCATCTAATATCTTAGTTCTTGACATTTCTTCATCCAGATGGGCCTTTTCCATTTCTCTTTGTGCATTTTCAGTATAATGAAAGGTACAGTACTTGAAACATTCCAATTGTGTTTCAAAATCATTATTCATACATTATCGCCTCCTTACTAGTTATATCATATTCCCGTTATTCTTCCACGAATCTACTTTTACAAATTTACCTCAAGCAATAAAATCGCGATTGCCAAAATTGCTATCATCCCTAATAAAGGTAGTATAAATTTAAGCCATTTATTATAAGTTACATTAACCATCTCAAGGCTTGCTAGAATAAGCCCGGTCGGTGTGATAAATGACATTAGTCCCTGGCCAAATATTAAAGCTGTAATAATTACGTCTCTAGGAACACCTACTGCATCTGCAAGTGGTGCCATAATCGGGATAGCTAATGTTGCAAGTCCAGAAGAGGATGCAATAAAAAAGCCCAAGATTAAGAAAACAAACATCATTAGAACTACAAAAATATTAGGACTCATACCGGAAACGAGATTCGATAAACTATATAAAATAGAGTCAGACACGAGACCATTTTCCAAAACAATATTAATACTCCTTGCAATACCTATGACAAGACCGACACCAACTAAATCAGCTGCTCCTCCAATAAACGTGTTTACAAATGCTTTTTCTCCAATTCCTGATAGAACTCCAATTAAAATTCCTGATACTAAAAATAATGCTGTCATTTCTTCAAACCACCATCCAAGGTTTGAAACTCCATATATCATAACAACAAAACTAATTGCAAAGATAGATAATATCCACACTCTTCTTGTTGTAAGTTCTGCTTCTTCCCTCTTACTAAAATGTTGATTAATTTGCCCTCTCATCTCATAGACAAGAGATTTTTCCGGATTCTTTTTTATTCTTGTTGCGTAACGTACGATATACCATGTTGTAATAAGAAATCCCAATATAAGTCCAATAACACGATATGATATACCTTGAGTAAAATTAATTCCCGCCGCATTAGAACCGATAACAACAGAAAATGGATTTGTGGTTGAAAACATGGAACCAATTGCAGAACCCATATATATTGCGGCAATACAAACAATTGCATCATAACCAGCTGCTAGATAAACGGGCATTAGAATAGGATAAAAAGCAATTGTTTCTTCTGCCAATCCAAACGTAGTACCACCAAGCGCGATTAAGAAGGTAACGAACACGATTAATAGGTACTCATGACCTTTTGTTACTCGTGATAATGCAGCAATTCCTGCATTAATGGAACCACTTTCATTGACGATACCAATGACACCGCCTATAATCAAAACAAATAAGATGATTCCTATACTGTCATAAACTCCCTTAATTGGAGCCAATAATACATCAACTACTCCCTGAGGATTAGGTTCTACTTTTTCATAAGTCCCGGGAATTGCGATTGGTTTGTTGATACTTCCATCTTTAAATTTCGTTATATTATTCGCTACGCCCAACTGATCCAAGGTTTCTTGAGTACCTTCTAGAGTTTTCTTTGTTCCATCCGGTAATGTTTGGGTAAAACTACCAGTGTCTAAATCGTAAGTCAACTTTGCATAAGAACCTGCGTTAACAACATATGTTAATGCAGCTGCCAATATTAAAACAATAAATAGAATCGTATAGGCAGATGGAAACGTAATTTTTTTCTTCATTGTCTTCTCTATCTCCAGTCACTCGATAACGAAAAGCATAGCATCGTTATATTTCATATAAAATTATTCCATATGTTACATAGATAGATTGACATAATAAATTGATTTTTATCCATTTTTCTTTCCTAAGTTTCTATGACTCCTCTATCATTTCGTATTTCTCTTATATAGTTTATCAGAGGATCAATATATTCAATGGAGGAGATATCGTAGGAGTTTCGTATAGCCTGTTCACATCCATTTTCTACGCTGTTTTTATTATTTTTGCTACTTAAGAATTTTGCCAGAGTCTTCATTATAAAACGATCACCAGCACCCATCTTTTCATAAATTAAGCCTGCTTGCATATAAAAGTGTGGTGTTTTTAGTTCTTCTTCCGTAGGAAAACTGGACTTCCAGATTTTTTCTATCACCTCCAAAGCATTAGCAGGTGTTGCACCTGTAGCAAATACGACTAATTTCTTATTGTCCCTTTCCGACAATTGTTTCTTGAATTTAGAAAGTCCATCCACCCTTCCTGCATGAATGCGGCTTCCAAATATAATAATATCATAATCAGAAAGTATAACTGATTTTAAATCCTCATAGGAAACATCCGGGCATGCAAGCTCCTTAGATATCCATTTTGCGTACTTTTTAGTAAAACCAGTTTTACTTTTGTATATTACAAGTAGTTTCATAGTAATCTCCCCCTAGATAATAATATAAATTGCATCCATTTTAGATAATATTATTAGTATTCCTAAACATTGATTCTCTAATTTCTTAAGCATGCTTATGCTAATCATGACTAAAGCATATCTGATTATGTATTATATATAACTAGTTATGCTTTATTGTCAATATCTTACAGTTGAATATGTAAAAAAACACCATAGTTCTTTCAACCCATGGTGTTAACAGACAAATAATATATTTTTAAGCCTTATCGCCAATCTTCGGCAAATTCCATTCAAAGTAAGTTGCTAACATACGTAATGTAATTGTCATCACTAAACCGACTATCATTGCTGCATTCGTTCCAATCCAGTCACAAGTATAGTAATATACCGAAGCACCAAGAATCGCTGCCACAGCATATACTTGTTTATGTAAGACAACTGGTATCCTACCTGCCAGAATATCTCTTAGAATTCCACCACCTATCCCAGTTACAACACCAACAAAGATTGATAGAAATGCTAGCTCACCAAATCCATTATTTCCAGCAGTATTTACACCCGCAACGACAAAGACACCAAGACCTACTGCATCAAAAACATTAATAATTCGATCCACTCGTTTGGAATAACGATTTATTTTTCCCTGTAAAAAATACATAACTAAGAAGACGATTAATGTAGTTATCACAGCGACAATAACATAGACTGATTTTCGAAACATAGTAGGTGGCAAGACCCCTAACAAAATATCTCGAATCATACCTCCTCCTACTGCTGTCGTTACTCCTAATACAAGTACTCCAAAGACATCCATATTCTTCTTAATCGCTACTATAGCTCCAGAGATTGCAAATGCAATTGTGCCAATAATCTCTATAATAAATACAAAATCTGACATCGCATACCCTTTTCTTTCTTAGTAATTTCAAATCTCTGTCCCATTATACTAGGTCGCAAACTACGTGTAAAGAACTTCTTTCTACCTATAATTAAGTAAATAAATAACAAGATTTTTCCTTATCAAAAACCACAGTAAAATGACACGGAGAACAAGTACCTCCGTGTCATTTTACCTAACTCTATCAAGGATACCAAGTAGATGATTTGTATTTTATAATTGAATATTTAAGATTAAATTTTTGTAGTTTATTCTAAGTTCCGCAAAAGGTTCTATAGCCACAAGCAGCTTTCCCAGGAGGTGTCGTATAATAATCGTTGATATTATGATAATCATAGGGATGCCGTAAGACTGAAACTAAAGAATCCAAAGCAGCATAATCCTGAAAATTCACAGCACGTTCTAATGCTTCCTCCACCCTATGATTCCGAGGTATTACAGTAGGATTTACTGATTCCATCAATTTTCTTGATTCCTCTAAGGACTCATCTTGCTGTTTTCTTCTTTCTTGCCACAAGGAAATCCATTGTTTGTATTCACTTGAATCAGTTAATTTCGATTGTGCCGTCTGATTCAATGTTAGGTCACAGAATGTATTTGTATAATCTGCTTCATATTTTTCCATCATACTAAGCAATGCTTCTATCAATTGTTGATCCATCTCATGTTCATGAAATAATCCTAACTTTTTTCTCATACCTTCATACCAAAAGTCAAGATACCACCTTGAAAATTGATTAATTTCCACCTGGGCGATTTCGATTGCTTTTTCCTTATTATCATTGAGTAATGGTAACAATGCCTCAGCAAACCGGGCTAGGTTCCAAGAAGCCATTTTCGGTTGATTTTGATAAGCATATCTTCCCTCAGTATCAATAGAACTAAATACTGTTTCCGGATGATAAGTATCCATAAACGCACATGGTCCATAATCAATCGTTTCACCACTGATTGCCATATTGTCCGTATTCATAACTCCATGTATAAAACCGACTAATTGCCATTGCGCTATCAAATGAGCTTGTTTTTTCACTACTTCCTGAAGAAATTGTCGATATTTCTCTTCCATTAAACCTATTTCTTTATAATGCCTATTTATCGTATAATCTGCAAGCGCTTGTAGCTCTTTGGTATCAAGAAATTGGTTTGCGAATTGAAAAGTGCCCACACGTATATGGCTTTTTGCTACTCGCACTAAGATAGCTCCTGGTAACATTGTTTCACGTAGTATGGTTTCACCTGTGGTTAACACTGCCAGGCTTCTTGTACTCGGAATTCCTAATCCTTTCATTCCTTCACTAATAATATATTCTCGTAGCATCGGGCCAAGGGTTGCTTTCCCGTCACCTCTCCTGGAATAAGGAGTTATTCCAGATCCTTTTAATTGAATGTCGTAACGTTCCCCATCTTCTGTTACAATCTCTCCAAGAAGCACTGCGCGCCCATCTCCAAGCATGGTAAAATACCCAAACTGATGCCCTGCATATGCTTGTGCAATTGGAGTAGTACCCTCTAACACTTTATTGCCAGATAAAACCAAAATACCTTCCTTACTTTGAAAGAAGTCAGTATCTAGACCGAGTTCTTTTGCCAACGAACTGTTCCATTTCACCATATTAGGAACTGGTACCTTGCTTGGTGCTTGTACTGTATAAAACTCTTCTGGCAGTGTTAAATACGTATTCTCTAATGTTAAATT
>JAEWHR010000079.1 GCA_023387655.1 Bacillota bacterium | reverse complement strand
CAGTAGCACCGGAAGGACCAGTAGGACCAGTAGCGCCAGAAGGACCGGTAGGACCAGAAGGACCAGTAGCGCCAGAAGGTCCGGTAGGACCAGTAGCGCCAGAAGCACCAGTAGGACCAGTAGGACCAGTGGCACCTTTAGGACCAGTAGGACCGGTAGCACCTCTAGGGCCAGTAGGGCCAGTAGGACCAGTAGGACCAGTAGGACCGGTAGCACCTCTAGGACCAGTAGGTCCGGTAGGTCCTATGATACATCTTTGACAACACGAAAAACATGGATTAAAACAATCATGATGCCTAAAACATTCAGAATGCTGTCTAGAGAATGAGCTTTGCCTGGAGGAATCTTGATCATCGTTATAGATTGTTTCGTAAGGGTTATTTAGTTGCATGAAGCCACCTCTTTTCTATATTACCATAGTACATATCTTGTATATTTTGAGGCGATATAGAGTTATCAAATGATAAGCAGAAATTATTATAAGTATATATACCATAGCTAATATACTATATTCTATGGAATATTAAAGTGTGTCAGATTGAGTCGAAAAAAAAGGTAGATATATTGATTGTATACCGAATGTTTATAAGTATGCTTAGGTAATGGTTATCTTAAGAGAATGATTTCTGGCATGTATTTGTGTACGGTAAATGCTGTGTTGCCATGCAATCATAAGTCGCGGGTCGGTAATTGGTATCTCCTCCGTTTGAACTACCGATCCGCCTTCTATTGTAATAGCGCCTAGGGTTCCAACGGCTATAGTTGAGTTATGGAGATCAGATTTAATTACAGTCGGTTTGTCATAGGTCATTAGATTTAAGATAACCTGTGTTGCACTTATTGGAGAATCCATATTGGCTTTGAAAGTAAAGTTATCCTGTATTGTAATGTTCTTTCCTTTGTTCAATATGACATGGCGCTTGTAGGAAAGGAGATTACATTCTTTAGGATAAGCACTTGAAATATCCATTTCGATTTCGCAAATCGAACTACCTAGTTTATATCGTACCTCTTTTGCCTGATATTCTTCTCCATCTTTTTGCATATAACCATTGATTAATGGCAGATTATGATAAGCGGATTGCATGGTCCATATGTCATAGCGTTCTGGTGAAAAAGTCTTCTTAGAATAGCTCTCTACTCCAACATCAATGATAAATGGCATCCCATCCTTATATATCGTAAAGCTACCAGTATCATTGTGATTATGACTGTCTGCATTGTCTCCTGCTTTTACTGCAAGGAAAAAATGTTCGTCTCGAACAGCGAAAAGACCTACGCTTTCATAATAAATATCAGAATGCTGTATAGGCCTTGAAGTGTCGTAGGCTTTTATTTCTGCCACTGTAAATGCATTTTGCAGGCGGTAAAAAAGGTTATTTTCTAATGGCAGGAGCAAGGTATCTGGCATACCTATTTTAAAATCATTCGAAGCAAAACAAGCCATATCATCATTTTGGATTCTTTTTGCAAACAGAAATTCCCGACAACCAGCCCTTCCTGCAACAGGAGAGCAGTCAGAAAAATTCACATAATATTTATCGTCTACATGAACATTTAGAATATAAGTTGCTATATTTCTTATCTTCGTATTGGTATATAGTTTTTCAAAGGCATTATTAGTAATTGAATTGAGAATTTCCATAGTATTAAAAAGACATAGTCCAGCATGGCGGTAATACTGAGCACCTTCATCGCAACAACCATCTTCACCATATTCCTTAAGGAAAAAATCCACGCTTTGGCAGGACTTTAAAAATACTTGATGTTTTAGTTCATCAGACTGTCTAGTTAAAAAGACAGAAAGGAGTATATTCTGTGTGCACCAGATGGTCCAATTATTTAGAGGTTCTTTTCCATCTCCCATCCACCAGAAATACTCATTAAGGTATGGAGTAAATATGCGTTTTTCCAGTTCATTTTGTATTCGCATTGTAATAAAAGGGCTGATATCGTCAAGTACGCTACCCATAAGATAAGAAACACAAGCTAAAACAGCCCCGGTTTCACAAGCAAATAAGTCAAGAACTGGTCTGGAAGAATCAGGAAGAGGTAGCTGTGGTGTATCACGTACATAGGAATTGTGTGCGGGCAGCCACCATGCACTTTCTTCACAGATAGAAAAAATACCATTTACTATATCATCCAGAAACCGACCTTTATTTTCTGTACATTCTGCTAGGACTAAGGCATTCAAGGCATGACGTTTTGAAAAGGATTTTTTCTCAAATTTCACGCGATTCCCAGAACGTTTAAACTCTATAAAATCAGTAGCTGTTATGTAGGGGTATTGATAATTCAAATAAGATTCTCCAAGGAGAATCGCCTTTTCCCTCCATTCACAATCAAGTTCCTCCCATGCCCACCTGTCACTTATCGTAGCATAAGGACAGAAATCATTTATAGTAGGAGTAAAATTCCTTGCTATTTCGATAAACATAAGCCTTGATACGCTCCCTTCTTTGTTTATGAAAAATAGGATGCTTTTTTTAAAAATTATGACTAAGCTTCCGTATATTTTCTGATAAATAAAATCAGAAAGAAATAGTACCTTTCTGATTTAAGTATAAATTTTAACATGCATAATGAAAATGAATTATTTTACGATAATATGTATTTTTTATAGATTTATATAAGTTGATTTATGTAATTCCGTGGTGATACACCAGTAACCTTTTTAAACACCCGGCTGAAATAAAAAGCACTTTCAAAACCTAGAATATCCGAAATTTCATAAATCTTTAAATCTCCCTTTTCTATCATTTTCTTGGCAGCTTCGACTTTGCTTTGATTAATGTAGTCAGTAAATCCGGTATCATTATATTTGGAAAAGAGTACACTTAAATAATTGGGGCTGATATTGAACAATTCTGCAACCTTGTTAAGGGTCAGCTTTTCTTCAACATGCTCATGGATATATTTTTTAACATTGATAACGATATGATTCTTATAATCTTTATTATGTCTAGCAAAGCTTCTACATAGACCGTCACGAAATATTGTCAGCCACCCAAGAATCTGATCCACACTTGTTAATTCATAAAGAGAACGATAGTTACTCTTTTTTTCCTTGAAGATTTCAGATACTATTTGTTCGCCATTACTTAAAAGAGAAATTGATAGATATAGAATGTTTCCTGCAGCGTCCAGCGCCTGCACATAATGTGTAGGTTTGTCTGCAAATAGTTCCATAATGGAAGTAAATATGTCAAAGAGGGCTTTACTGTCAAATTCTGCATAAGCCTTCCTTATATCCTCTTTAAATAATGACATATTAAACACATTTTTAAGGGTTCTGTCGTTCACAGTATTTTCTGTAAATAGGATAGGTTTTTCTTGTGAAGTGTGACAAAAAATCTGTTTTGCATCCTGAAAGGAAGAAGCAATCTGTATGGGAGTAGTAACCAAAGCACCGATACTTGCTAGTATTGTTACGCTGTAATAATTATATAACATGGAAGCTACCTGTTTTATGGCATTGTCTATCTTTTGTCTGTAATGTTCCGCATTTTCCTGATCTAAAAAGAAGAGGATGGCAAAATGTTTGGTGTCTAGTGAAAGTACATGACAAGGAATATATTTTAAAGTCAGTTCCTGCACCATCTGAAGACTGCTAGTATAGAGATTAAGTTGTTTTTCGGATGACATAGTGTTTAGTTTTTCGCTGTTTATTTCCACATAGCTAGCGACAAAGGCATGATAATTAAAGTTAATGTTAAGGTTATGTAATTGTGTTTCAAATTGATGTTCCGATTCAAATAGATTTAAAATAAGCCTTGTAAAAAACTGTTCCTTTAATAAGTAAATACTGCTGATTGAGTTTTCACTTATGGTTTCTGATCTCAGCTTTATTTCGGATACTTTATCCAATGCACGTCTTAAGGTCACATCAAGCATCTCTTTGGTTAACTCTAACTTAACTAGATAGTCGATCACTTGATAAGAAATGGCTTCTTTTACGAACTGGAATTCTTCATAACTTGTAAGAATGATAAAAACAGGAAGCGTCATGCCTTCTTCATGACACTTTCTAGCCAAATCAAGACCACTCATAACAGGCATCTTGATATCAGTTATCACGATTTCTGGCGAATGTTTCGTAATCATCTCATATGCCACTGCTCCATTCATAGCTGTACCTACTATATTTATATCGTACGCTTCCCAGTTCAGCATTGATTTTATACCGACTTGAACTAAAGGCTCATCATCAACAATTAATAATTTAATCATAAAATATCTCCTTTTGCTAGGGTTTCCTCCATTTGCATTGTGCGATATGGGAGCAATATAGAAACAGTTGTAAATTCACCATAGTTACTAGTAACAGATAGACCATATTGGTTACCAAATTCATATTGAAGCCTTTTATGTACATTTCTTATACCAATATCTTTAAAAAATGACGATTCCACTGCTCTCTTGGAATCTAGTAGATGCGATGCAATTTCAGGTTTCATACCGACTCCATCATCCGTAACATCGATGTGTATGTCTGTGTTCTCATCCTGATAGATATGTATGTTAATTGTCCCAGTACTTTGCTTTGGTTCTATTCCATGGAATATGGCATTTTCTACAATAGGTTGCAGAGTGAACTTAAGTATAAGGCAAGAGGTTAGTTTTTCGTCTTCTATCTCATATTGAAGTGTGATGGTTCCTCCATACCTGTATTGTTGAATCGTAAAGTAATTATCAAGTAAGGATATTTCATGCCTTAAGGTAACAAGATTTGTAGTTCCCTTTGATATATCTTTTAAAAGGTGGGAGAGTGCGGTGGTCATTTCTGCAATACCAGGGGCATTTTGTATTGTCGCCATCCATTTAATAGAATTTAGGGTATTATATAAAAAGTGCGGGTTGATCTGACTCTGCAGCATCTTGTATTCAAAATCCTTTTTTTGACGTTCATCTTTAATTTTCTGATTCATAAGCATCTGAACATTTTCGGATAAAACATTAATGTTTTTACCAATATCACCAAGCTCATGCTCCCATTCTGTTGAAGGGTCTCTCTCGAAATCACCGTTTGCAATCCTCTTCATACGTTCTTGTAACTGCTTTACAGGGACATTGACGGTTCTTGATAAAAACCATGATAGTAGTATCCCAATCGCGCTTGAAGCAGTAAGAATAATAAGCACAATGAGGATGAATGTCTGAAATATATTCTTTGTAAGCATTATTTCGTCTAAGCATTCCGTTACATACCACCCCTCGGTACCAAGAGGACGGGTTATCATAATAGAGGTATCCTCTGAATCTCCATAGCGGACTTTTTGTATTAAGGTATCATCGCTTAGAGCAAAACCAGACAAATCTTCTATTATGTTAAAATCGCTTTCGCAGGGCATCAAGGAATTATCCTTGTATTCATATTGGTAATTACCTATCCGAAAGAAGAAATGACTGTCCGTTTCCGAGAGGTAATTCTGTATGGGGCCGGTTATTATGGAAGGGGACATTTCAGTAAAGATATATCCTATTTCACCTGCCTGATAAGGGTGCTCAATGGAGTGTATGATAGGTATCATAGGGACAGTTTTGGTAGTAAAAAAAGGGTCGTTTCGTATACCTGTTGAAACCACACCTAAATTCTCATGCATCATTTCAAAATAAGGAAGTGATAAAATAGCATCCGCTGAAACAGCAATCGTAGAATGAGGGGACTCTACTACCTGAATAATATCTTTTCTTGATTTACCGATAATAACAAGTCGAATTAACTGTGAACGAAGATTAGCGTTAGAGTTATATGTTTCCAGAACGAAATCATGTGCTTCTCTTTTTACACTGTTATCCTCTGTATTACCTTCCAGTGCAAAATTCTTGATTTTGCGGCTGATCTGACAGGAGCGGATAAATCCTGTAACAACCTTTATATTGGAATCAATGGAAGAGCTTAGGAAGGAAAGTTTTGTCTCTGATGTCTGTATAAGATTTTGGCGCAGATTGGAGGAAACGACAAAATAGCTAATTAAAGTTATAATAGTACTCGTAAGAATAACCAAAGAAACAGTACTTAATAATATGCGGCTACGAATTGTATGAAAGTGCTTGAAATGTCTTTTTGTCATAGCGTCCTCCTACAGTAAACAAATCCTTGTTCCATCTATTTTTATATAATTTTACTAAATACTTAAGTCTATTTTAGCACATGATAAGCAATTTTTAAATAAATATTGACAGAAAGGGAAGGAAAAGGAAATATCAAAGAAATAGTATATGATTTTCAAAAATAATATATGTTTTTTGGATAAGTAAAAAAATGAGGAAGGAATTATGAATGAAATCATAAGAAATTCTATGTAATAGAGGGAGAATAGGTTGTATACTATAATCATAAAACCCGATAGGGAAAGCAGTATCAGTCATATTAAACAAGATAAGGGAGGAAACATTTCATGAAGAAAAAGTTAGTGAGTGTTCTACTTGTAGCAACTATGATGACAGCTTTATTAGCAGGATGCAGTTCTAAAAAGGAAGGGTCGAAACAGGAGCCAAATTCTCCAACAACGACGCAAGCACCTTCTAAGGAGGAAGCATCGAAAGGTGAAACAAAAGATGGGGAAAAAGTTACATTGAAATGGGCAGTCTGGGATAAAGACATTACACCTTACTGGAATGCATTAAAAGAAGGTTATGAAGCAGCAAATTCTAATGTGACAATTGAAATGGTGGATTTAGGCTCAACGGACTACATGACAGTTCTTGCAACAGAATTATCCGGTAGCGGATCAGACTTTGACGTAGTCACCATTAAAGATGTTCCAGGTTATGCAACACTTGTTTCTAAGAATACCCTAGAACCACTTGATAACTATATTAAAACAGCAGGTATCGATCTAAGCCAATATGGTGGTGTTGATAGTCAGGTAACTGTAAACGGAAGTCTGTATGAACTTCCTTTTAGAAATGATTTCTGGGTTGTGTACTATAATAAAGATATTTTTGACGCAGCAGGTTTAGAATATCCAACAAATGATATGACATTTGAAGAGTATGACGCTCTTGCTAGAAAGCTTTCGGATCCTACCTATGGTGCTCAGGTGTATGGAACACATTATCATACATGGAGAAGTGCAGTTCAATTGTTTGGTGTACTTGATGGAAAACATTCTATTTTAGATGGAAATTATGATTTCTTTAAACCTTACTATGAGATGGTACTGAAACAAGAGGATGATCAGATTTGTAGAAATTACGCTGATTTAAGCGCAGAAGGATTACATTATTCCGCAGCCTTTTCTGGAGGGGATGTGGCTATGATGAACATGGGTTCCTGGTTTATATCTACCTTAATTGCTAATATAAAGAGCGGTGAATACGATTCTTCTCTTTGTGGCAACTGGGGTCTGGTGAAATATCCTCATGCAGATGGTGTAGAAGCAGGTTCTACCCTTGGTACCATTACAGGTCTTTCGGTTACAAGTGTATCCGATCAAAAACAAGCAGCATTTGATTTCGTTAAATGGGTATCTGGTGCAGAAGGTGCAAAGGTAATGGCTGAAACAGGTAATTTCCCAGCACTTATGAATGAGGAAGTTGCAGGAATTATCTCTAGTCTTGACGGATTCCCTAAGGATTTAGGAAGTAAGGAAGCACTTAATGTATCCAATCTCTACTTAGAAGTTCCTTATGCAGAAAATGTATCTGCAATTAATGATATCCTTGATACATATCATAAATCTATTATGAACCGTGAAATTTCGATTGACGAAGGTATTGCTTCCATGAATAAAGAAGTTTCAAAAGTTTTGGGTCAGTAACAATCAATAGGGTAAATTTGGGGCTGGCGAATACCAGCCTCAAATCATTAGAAGAGGGATAGCAGAATGAATGAAAAAAAAGCAGCCAAGGTAAAGCAATTAGAAACAGAATCCGCAGAGTTAATGAATCAGATTCTATTAGAGAAGGATATAAAGAAAAAACAGAAATTGATTGCAAGAAGAGATGGCATTCAGAGAAAGGCAACTGCAATCAGAAATAATAGAAGAATAAGCAGAGAAACGAAACGGACACTCATAGCCTACTCATTTATTGCACCTAACTTTATCGGGTTTGCTATCTTCACTCTAGTTCCGATTGTGTTCGCATTTGTACTTGCTTTTATGGAATGGGACGGAAGCAATGCTATGACTTTCGTTGGTTTCAATAATTTTTTTAGAATGCCCCAAGATACCTTCTTTAAAGCCGCACTCAAAAACACAATTGTTTATGTCATAGGAACCGTACCGCTTACTATGATTGCATCCCTAGCACTAGCAATCGTATTGAATCAGAAAATAAAAGCCAGAGGATTCTTTAGAACCGTAGCTTTCTTCCCATATGTGGCATCCCTTGTGGCAATTACATCGGTTTGGAGTATGATATTTCATCCCTCCAAAGGACCTGTGAATTATATTTTATTAAAAGTAATGGGAGTTGCACAACAAGATCTTCCGAAATGGTTCAGCGGAGGATTGGTTCTGTTTACATTAATATTGTTCAGTGTGTGGAAATATATGGGGTATTATATGGTGATATATCTGGCAGGACTTCAGGGAATCTCTGCAGAGTTATACGAAGCGGGTGGTCTTGACGGAGCAAATACCTGGCAGAAATTTAGGTATATAACTTGGCCTCAACTTAGATCGACTACATTTTTCGTTGTAGTCATGTTAACAATTAATTGTTTTAAGGTATATGATATAGCCGTCATGTTGGCAGGCGGTGGAGACGGTAAATTATCTACGTCTGCAACTGTTCTCGTTTACTATATTTATCAAAATGCTTTTAATTATTGGGATCTTGGTTATTCAAGCTCAATAGCAATGGTATTATTTGCACTGGTGCTTATTATAACAATAATTCAGTTCAGATATGAGAAGAAATTAGAAGCATAGATAGATATGGAAAGGAGTAAGCGAAATGGGCAGTAAAATCGTAAAGCAAAAATTAAAATCAAAAAGAAAAAATCGAATAGTAAATAAAGTCGGTATTTACGTTATTCTACTAATAATTACCGCAGTGATGGTTGTCCCATTTTTGTGGATGCTATCCGCGTCCATAAAATCCAATAGAGAAGTTTTCTTAATGGATCCATTTGTATGGATTCCTGAAGTACCAAAATGGGATAATTATGTGAAAATTTGGACTAAAATCCCGTTACTAAAGTTTGTGGGGAATACAGTTTTTCTGACGATAGTAGTTACTTTTTTGCAATTACTAACTTCAAGCTTTGCAGCGTATTCCTTTGCTAAACTGGAATTTAAACATAAAAATACCTTGTTCTTAGCCTATATTGCGACAATAGCAATGCCTTGGCAGGTATATATGGTGCCTCAATTTATTATGATGCGTGGTATGGGGCTAAATGATAAATTGCTAGCAATGATTTGTTTACAAGCATTCTCCGCTTTTGGCGTATTCATGATGAAACAGTTTTATGCCGGAATTCCCAATGATTTGTGTGAGGCTGCTAGAATTGATGGAATGAATGAGTATATGATATATATAAAGATAATGTTGCCTTTATCAAAGCCAGCATTATCGACATTAACTATTTTCACCTTTGTAAATACATGGAATGATTATTTAGGTCCGCTGATTTATCTAAAAACAGAATCGAAAAAGACGATTCAGTTGGGGCTTAAGATGTTCATTGGACAGTATTCCTCTGAATATGGTCTTATTATGGCGGGCTCAGTTGTGTCATTGATTCCGGTTATCTTGGTATTCTTGTGTCTGCAGAAATATTTTGTAGAGGGAGTTGCTTCTACTGGGCTTAAAGGATAAAATATGAAATAATAGGATAAGAAGCTAAAAGCTTAAGTTTATATATTCAATGGTTATTGGCGTCATATAGGTACATACGTTTTTCTGTTAGTGTAAATGGCTATTGAAGTATTATAAAAAGCGTTTGACCAACAAATTCTAAAAATAAAAGTGAGGTGCTAGATGTGATGTTTGAGAATATGCCTGTAATTTCCGGAGCAGAGGTAGAAAAAGCACTTGAGTTTTCAACAAAACAGATTATTAAGAATCTACCAGAGTTTACTTACAGCTTTCAAAACGCTTATAGTGAGAAAGGCATCTATCAACCCATAGAGAATAATTATTGGACTACAGGGTTTTGGACTGGGGAAATCTGGCTAGCTTATGAATACAGTGGGGATGAAAGTCTAAGGAAAGCAGCGGAAATTCAAATAGAGAGCTTTTTAAACAGGATTGATAAAAAGATTGAAGTAGACCATCATGACATGGGTTTTTTATATTCTCCTTCCTGCGTTGCGGGATATAAATTAACTGGGAACATGAAAGGAAGAGAAGCTGCTATAAAAGCTGCGGATCAGTTAATTACAAGGTATCATCCAATTGGAGAATTCATTCAAGCTTGGGGACCAATGGATGCTCCAGAAAATTACCGACTGATTATTGACTGCTTACTGAATTTGCCTTTACTATATTGGGCATCGGAGGAGACGGGAAATCATAAGTATAAAGATATTGCAGAGAAGCATATACATACGACAATTAAGAATGTTATTCGCGAAGATTATTCCACCTGGCATACTTTTTTCTTTGATATGAAGACCGGGGCACCAGATCATGGGGCTACCTGCCAGGGGTACCGTGATGGTTCCGCGTGGGCAAGGGGACAGGCGTGGGGAATCTATGGATGCGCGCTAGCTTATAAGTATACAAAACGGGAAGAGTATATTACTATTTTTAAGCATGTCACTCAGTATTATTTAGATCATCTACCAAAAGATATGATACCATTCTGGGATTTGGAATTCACAGATGGGGATGATCAGCCAAGGGATTCATCTTCTGCATCGATTGCGGCATGTGGGATACTTGAGATGATTAAGTATATGGATGAGAAGGATGTCTTGATATATAAAAAATATGCAATGCAGATGATGAAATCGCTTTATGATAATTATGCAGTGAAGGATTTTAAAAGTTCGAACGGTTTGGTACTTCATAGTACGTATTCCAACCATTCACCTTATAATACCTGTAATCATTACGGTGTGGATGAGTGCAACTCTTGGGGTGATTACTTTTATATGGAAGCCTTGACCAGGCTACAAAAAGACTGGGAACTGTACTGGTAAGGAAAATAGAAAGTTTTATACTTACTTGGTGTCATAATATTTAGTGGAGGAAGATATATGAGGACGGATTGGGCAGAAAGCTTAGAAAGTAAGAAAGATTTTCAGGATTTGTTTATGACAATAGTAAATCCTTTACTTCCCTATTATAGTGAGGAAAAAGCAGAGCTTGTGTTAGGAGTTACAGCAACTTGTTACGATCAGAAATCAATTCGGCTGGAAGCCTTTTCAAGGCCTTTATGGGGGCTTGTACCGTTTTTTGCAGGTGGTGGAAGTTCACCTGAATTTGAAGAGATATATAGAAAAGGGCTAGTAGCGGGAACCGATCCTCTTAGTAAAGAATATTGGGGAGGCTTTCATTCGTTTGACCAGAAGTTTGTTGAGATGGCAGCAATTTCTTATGGACTAATACTAACACCAGAAAAGCTTTGGGAACCATTAAGTGAAGCAGAAAAGGATAATCTGGCTAATTGGTTGTACGGAATTAATGAATATTCACTTCCAATCTGTAACTGGATCTTATTTGCGGTTCTAGTTAACATAGCCCTAAAAAAATTAGGACGAAAATATGATGAGGATAAGCTAAAAACCTATTTGGAAGGTGTGGAAACCTTTTATCTTGGTGAGGGCTGGTATCAGGACGGAGATTCTGGTCAGAAGGATTATTATGTATCCTTTGCCATTCATTTTTATAGCTTGTTCTATGCAAAGGTGATGGAGAAGGAAGATCCGAAAAGATGCGCTATCTTTAAGGAACGTGCATTAATTTTTGCAAAACAGTTTATATATTGGTTTGATGAGGGGGGAGCAGCGCTGCCGTATGGTCGTTCACTAACCTACCGATTTTCGCAGGTTAGCTTTTTTAGTGCCTGTTTGATGGCAGATGTCATGCCTTTTTCCATTGGGGTAATGAAAGGGTTAATCGTAAGACATTTATGTGATTGGATGAAGAAACCTATTTTTGACAGAAATGATATCCTAACCATTGGATATGGTTATCCAAATTTGGTGATGGGAGAGCGTTATAATGGACCAGGTTCTCCTTATTGGGCGTTAAAAACATTTGCTGTCCTGATGCTTCCTAATGAACATCCATTCTGGAGTGCAAAGGCAGAGCCCATGCCGGAATTAAAAGAGCAGAAGGTACTCACCTTTGCGGATATGCTAATACACAGATATAAACATCATGTGACCGCATACGTACCGGGAAAATATAGTCCAGGTGGACATGGACAGACCCCAGCTAAGTATGGAAAGTTCGCATATGATACACGATTTGCTTTTAATGTGGCGAAATCTACCTGTGAAATACACGAAGCAGCACCAGACAGCATGCTTGCTTTTTATGTAAATGGATATGTATATCCACGAAGGATTTGTGAAGAGTTTACTGTAACTAGGGAGGAAGTAATATCAAAGTGGACTCCTTATAAAGGAATTGAAGTGGAAACAGTTATTATACCAACAAAAACAGGTCATATCCGAAAACATATCGTAAATAGTGAATTAGAATGCGAGGCTTATGACTGCGGATTTGCTGTGGAGATTGATGTAGAGGGAGAAAAGTTAACAGAGGAAACGCTTATGGCACAGGTTGAGAATAAATACTCCATGTGCAGGGTATCCATAGTTAAAGGTACGGGAAGGGGAACGATAATTATTGCTGATCCAAATACGAATCTGCTTCATCCAATGACAAGGATCCCTGCAATCTGTTACAGCATAAAAAAGGGTAAGAATGAAATTATTACGGAAGTTATCGCAGACTATAAACAGCAGTTGTAATTAAAAATAAATTTTGTGGTTAGATGGTGGGAGTAATTTAAATGCTTCCAGTACGAACAAAGGAATGAAAAAATTATTACTGTTAAATTTTAAGGAAGGTTATCACTGGTGGAATAATGGCAGTATTAACGATGAAAATAACAGATAAAAATGGTAATATCCGATATGCTGAGAAAGGGAACGATTACATAAGTCTTGTTTACACAGAGGAATATAAAGAAGGTGACAGTATCGAATTTGAAAGTTCAGAAAAGAATATTCATATGGTGCTTCAGTTTGATGATGCATTAGGACCAGCCTTTGTATACATAACGGATAACGTTTCATTTAAAATCCCTTTTGGAGAGAAGAAGATTTGTTATTCTCCAAAGGCATTCTATGGAAAAAGACATTATCTATATGCCAGAACTGCACGAAAAGATGAGTTAAAGGTATATCGTAACCTTGCGCTTAATGTATATGACCAGCATGGTGATGTGAAATGTTATCCGCATGCAACTGCGAATGTGGAAACAAGGGGAGAATCAATTTTCGCGGCAAAGAACGCGATAGACGGGGTGTGTGAAAACCGTTCCCATGGGGAATGGCCATATGAATCTTGGGGAATTAACATGCAGGATGATGCTTATATAACAGTGGATTTTGGACGAGAAGTAGAATCAGATAAGGTAATACTATATACCAGGTCTGATTTTCCCCATGATAATTGGTGGACTCAAGTGACGCTTAGTTTTTCTGATGGATCTAAAATTCAGTGGGACTTGGAAAAGAGTAGTCTTCCTCATGTAGTATCATTTGATAAGAAGAGGATTACTTGGGTGCGTTTAAGCAATCTGATAAAGGCGGAGGATCCTTCTCCATTTCCAGCGCTAAGTCAAATTGAGGTTTACGGATGTATGAGCATCTAAACTTTCAGCTTTTTTTTATCCTATAACAGAAAGAACGCATCGCATTCTAACTTAAAAAAGTTATTTTGCGATGCGTTCTTATTAAATGTTTTTATTTACGCGATACAAACATTAACTGCCTGTAAACCACGAGCACCATTTGTTACTTCGAATGTTACAGCCTGTCCGTCTTCTAATGTCTTAAATCCATCCATAGCAAGACCAGAAAAATGTACGAATACATCATTGCCCTGTTCGTCAGAAATAAAACCAAATCCTTTTTGTGAGTTAAACCATTTTACTGTACCTTTTTTCATGAAAGATACCTCCTAAATTAAATTATATTTCCTAGAAAAATAAAAAAGTCACATATTTTTGTAAATCATCAATATAATAATGACTTACAAAAATATGTGAAATCAAAACTTTATCTAAAATACTTCTTTAGGATATCATAGTTGAATATATAAGTCAAGGACTAATTCATATATTATTTTAAATGTTATAAAATACTTTAGATAATTTTAAAAGTATTAAATGAAAGAGTGAAACAGGGAAGATTAAACTGGAAAGAGCGAAAATAAAAAGAGTGAATCAGAAAGGCTCAAACTGGAAGAGGTGAATAGTTTATATATCGATTTCAATTTTTTTACCACAAATTTACCCACCGTTTATTTTGGGTAAGTAAACGGTGGGCAAATGATATGAATCAATATTCATTTTTAAGTTAGTGAGTTAATATAAAAAAATCAAACTGCACAAACCTTAGAACTTACAATCGTTTCTTAGAAACGATTTGCCTCAGCAGCTTCCTGAATTGCAACAGCAACAGCAACAGTAGCACCAACCATTGGGTTGTTACCCATACCGATAAGACCCATCATCTCAACGTGAGCTGGTACGGAGGAAGAACCTGCGAACTGAGCATCGCTATGCATTCTACCCATAGTATCTGTCATACCATAAGAAGCTGGACCAGCAGCCATGTTATCTGGGTGAAGTGTTCTACCTGTACCACCACCGGAAGCTACAGAGAAGTACTTCTTGCCTTGCTCAAGACATTCTTTTTTGTAAGTACCTGCAACTGGGTGCTGGAAACGAGTAGGGTTTGTTGAGTTACCAGTGATGGAAACATCAACGCCTTCTTTGTGCATGATTGCAACACCTTCGGTAACGTCGTTAGCACCGTAGCAGTTAACAGCAGCACGAGGTCCATTAGAGTAGGATTTACGGAATAATTCCTTTACTTCTCCAGTGTAATAATCCATCTGAGTTTCAACGAATGTAAAACCGTTGATACGAGAGATGATTTGAGCAGCGTCTTTTCCAAGACCATTAAGGATTACACGAAGTGGATTCTTACGAACTCTATTTGCGCTCATAGCAATACCGATAGCACCTTCTGCAGCAGCAAAAGACTCGTGACCTGCTAAGAATGCGAAACATTCTGTAGACTCTTCAAGTAACATCTTACCAAGGTTACCATGTCCGATACCAACTTTACGCTGGTCAGCAACAGAACCTGGGATACAGAAAGACTGAAGTCCTTCACCGATTGCAGCAGCAGCGTCAGCAGCTTTTCTACAACCTTTCTTAATAGCAATTGCAGCACCTACAATGTAAGCCCAGCAAGCATTTTCAAAACAAATTGGTTGGATACCTTTTACTTGCTCGTAAACATCGAGGCCGGCATCTTTTGTAATCTTTTCAGCTTCTTCAATGGAAGCAATTCCGTAGCTGTTAAGCACAGCATTAATTTTATCTATTCTTCTTTCATATGATTCAAATAAAGCCATCGCTATGTATCCTCCTTTTCTATTCTTCTCTTGGGTCGATAATCTTAACTGCATCTTCTACACGGCCGTATTGACCTTTTGCTTTCTCATATGCGGTATTAGGATCATCACCTTTTTTAATAAAGTCTGTCATCTTACCAAGACTTACGAATTGGTAACCAATAATCTGGTTATCTTCATCTAAAGCGATACCAGTTACATAGCCTTCTGCCATCTCAAGGTAACGAGGACCTTTCTTTAAAGTACCATACATAGTACCAACCTGACTTCTCAATCCTTTTCCGAGATCTTCAAGACCAGCACCGATTGGAAGACCACCTTCAGAAAAAGCACTCTGAGTTCTACCGTAAGCAATCTGTAGGAATAACTCTCTCATTGCAGTATTGATAGCATCACAAACTAAGTCTGTATTTAAAGCTTCTAATACAGTAAGTCCAGGAAGAATTTCAGATGCCATAGCAGCGGAATGAGTCATACCGGAGCAACCAATGGTCTCTATTAATGCTTCTTGAATGATACCTTCTTTTACATTAAGGGTTAATTTACAAGCACCTTGCTGCGGTGCACACCAGCCTACACCGTGTGTTAAACCGGAGATATCGCTAACTTGTTTGCTCTGTACCCATTTTGCTTCTTCAGGAATTGGTGCAGCACCATGGTGAACACCCTGTGCTACAGGACACATTTTTTCTACTTCATGTGAATAAATCATGTTGAGACTCCTTTCAATCATATCATTATATTCATGACAAAAAAGTATTTGTAAAACTTTTTTGTAGACAACTTATTGCTGATTGTTGTTCTATCCTTACTAGCGTAGGCTAAATGAGGATATCACCGCCTAATGCAAGTGTCAAAAAAATAGAACAAAAATCCACTGTGTCTTTCAAGGAAAGCCATAAGATTAAGTTCCTATTTCTGTGGGATTAATAAAATGGTAATGTCTGTTATTAATTTAACAAAACATATCAATCCACTAAGGGCCCGTTTTTGCTTTCTCCATATTCTCTCATAAAACGTCCAAATAGTCTAGACTTTTTTTCTAAAAAGTTTTTAAAGTTTTATGGAAATCTTCTTTTCATTTTCCACAATTATTGCTATGATTAAGAATAAGGAAAATAACAGGGGAGAAACATTATTCATATGAGAATTCAAGAGTATTTACAGAAACATAGACTTGTCACCGATGGTGCAATGGGAACTTATTATGCGAAGATTCGCAATGACGATTATACGGTTTGTGAGAATGCATTACTAACAGAACCTGAAATTATCAAACAAATTCATATAGAATACTTAAAAGCTGGGGCAAAATTAATTCGAACTAATACCTTTATGGCAAATCAACCAGCACTAAAGATTTCCAAGGAAGAACTGGTAAACTTATTAAAAAGAGGATGTGAAATTGCAAAAGAAGCAATGAAAGAGAGTGGTTATGATGCTTTTCTTGCAGGAGACATTGGTCCGATACCAGAATACGCTCAAGATGAAGAACAAGATATTATTGAGCAGTATAAAGAAATAATTGATGTCTTTTTATCTCAGGGTGTCGATGCTATTCTTTTTGAAACATTTTCAGATGATCGTTACTTCAAAGAATTAGGCGTGTATATTAAAGAAAAAAGTCCTTCGACTTTTGTTATTACGCAGTTTTGTCTTAATAAAAGTGGTTATACAAGCAATGGAATTCGTGCAGATAAGTTATTAGCTAGGGCGGCAGTTCAAAATGAGATTGATGCAGTTGGATTTAACTGTGGAATTAGTTCTGGCCACATGGTTAAGTTAATCAGTAATTTTCATCTTCCAACGAATAAGTATCTTATGATTTCACCAAATGCGGGATACCCAGAGCAGATGCTGAATCGATTAATCTATCTTGATAATGCTAATTTTTTTGCTACTAATATGGAAAAGGTGTTAGATTCTGGAGCTGCTATCATTGGTGCTTGTTGTGGAACTACACCTTCTTATGTAAAAGGAATAGCAAATCTTGTTGATAAATATCCACCGATTTTATTAGAGGATGTTTCTGATATCGTATTAAAGAATTTAGAGTCTAAGTTAGATACGAATAATTTACAAGGTATTGATTTAAATAGTAATAAGGGAAAGAAAGTAACCGAACTATTAAGGGAAGGAAAGAAAGTAATTGCAGTAGAATTAGATCCACCTTTTGATGCGGAGGATACTAAAATCTTAGAATGTGCAAAAAAACTATCCGAATTAAAACATGTTGATGTGATTACGATAGCTGATTCGCCGTCAGGAAGAAGTCGAATCGATTCCATTCTAATGAGTATTAAATTAATGAATCAGACTCATACGAAGGTGATGCCACATCTTTGCTGTCGTGACAGAAACATGATAGCAATGCGATCCGCCCTTCTTGGTGCTTATATTAATGGGATTCGTAATTTGTTATTAGTCACAGGTGATCCTGTACCAAGGGATGGACGTACCTTATCTTCGGGAGTATTTGATTACAATTCCATACGTCTGATGGAATTTGTGCAAGAGATGAATAAGGAACATTTTGTAAATGATCCGTTTGTTTATGGAGGAGCATTAAATCCCAATGGAGTGAATGTAGATAAGATTGTTGAACGAATGGAGAAAAAGATGGCAGCTGGTGCTTCCTACTTTTTAACGCAACCAATTTATAGTGACGAAGGGATTGAACGAATTCATCTTTTAAAAGAAAGAACTGGTGCCAAAATTCTCTGTGGTATCATGCCATTTGTAAGTTATACGAATGCTTGTTTTATTAAAAACGAATTCGCTGGAATTGAAGTTCCAGATGAGGTGGTAAATCGCTACCATAAAGATATGTCAAGAGAAGAGGCAGAACTCGTGGCAGCTGACTTAGCCAATGAATTGGTAGAGAAACTTTGGGAGATAGCAGATGGATTTTATTTTATGCTACCGTTTAACAGAGTAAGTTTGATGGATAAGATTAAAATAGAAAAACCATACAGATAGCGAGGTGTTGCAAGATGGCAGTAAGAGTTGAACGGCCAAATGGAAAGAAGGGCCAACGTGCAATTGTAATCAGCGATATCCATGCAAATTTTAAGGCTTTTAAGGAGTTATTAAAAAAAGTGGAGTTTTGTGAACAGGATATCCTAATTCTACTTGGTGATATAGTAGAAAAGGGAGAAAGTAGTTTGGATATACTTCACTATGTGATGGAACTTATGAAAACACATAATGTGTATGCTGTTTGTGGCAACTGTGATGCGATTGCCATGGAAGTGCTTAAGGATACCAAAAATGAAGAGTTATTAAAATATATCTTAATACGAAACCAAACTTTAGTCGGTGAGATGTGTCGTGCTGCAGGTATTGAGTTACATCGTGGTATCGATATGGGAAAGGTAAAGAAGGAATTACGCGAGATATATAAGGAAGAATTAAGTTTTATCTGTGATTTACCTCACATAATAGAAATAGGACAATATGTATTTGCACATGCAGCGGTTTATCCAGGTCGTATGGAAGAGATGAAACCTTCTCAAGCAATGAAAGCTGATGATTTTATGAATCAAGGCTATCATTTTGATAAATATCACGTGGTTGGTCATTGGCCAACATCTCTATATTGCAAAGAGATTCCAGATTGCAATCCAAAAATTGATAAAGAAAATAAAATTATTAGTATCGACGGTGGAAATGTACTCAAACGAGATGGACAGTTAAATGCATTAATTATACCAGATTTGTTTGAAGATGAAGTAAGTTTTACATACGTAGATCAGCTTAGAAAAGCAAAAGTATTAAATACACAAGAAGCAGGCGATACATCCTATTGTATTCCTTGGACAGATAGCCTTGTAGGGTTGTTACGTACCGAAAAAGACTTTACGTACTGTGAACACATGTCTTCTGGTTATAAGATGTGGATTCCTAATACTTATCTTTGTGAGGACCGAGATGGGTGGCATACCGAAGATATCTCTGATTATCAGATACCTCTTACCTATGGTGATGTTGTTTCTGTTATTGAAGCAACGAGTCGAGGTTACCTAGTTAAGAAAAATGGAGTGATTGGTTGGTATTATGGTATGCTAGAATTCTTACCTGAGGGAGAAGTTTAAGAAGTTCTTATGTATGGTTTGTACTGACTGGTATAAGATGCGGGAATGCTTTACTTATATTATGAAATGGTAAAAAGAATTTTCTGATATCATTGGTTATAAAAGAATTACTTATGTAGCAAAGTGATTCGTAGTACTTATCAATACTTTAAGGTTACAAAAGTTTTAAGAAGATCAATTTTTATTTATCATGAAGCAATAGATTTAGGAATGGAACGGTTACATTGTGTATAGAAAGGTTGAGATACATGACTAAAAATGAATTCAAAGCGCTGATAGAACAAAAAATCATAATCCTTGATGGAGCCACGGGAAGTAATTTACAAAATGCTGGCATGCCTTCCGGTGTATGCCCGGAGACATGGATTTTAGATAATAAAGAGGTATTGATAACCTTACAGAAAGAGTATTTAGATGCTGGAACTGATATTTTATATGCACCAACATTTACGAGTAACCGAATTAAACTGGCAGAATATGATTTAGAACATAGAATAGAAGAAATCAATCATTCGTTAGTAGAATTATCGAAAGAAGCGATTCATCGTTATCGTAAAGAGACAGGGGAAACCCGTCCTGTAATGATTGCGGGAGACATAACGATGACCGGGGAGCAGCTTTCTCCATTTGGTAAGATGGATTTTGAAGAGCTTATCACCATCTATAAGGAACAGATAGGATATCTTGTTTCTGCCGGGGTTGACTTACTTGTAGTAGAGACGATGTTAAGTCTACAGGAATGTCGAGCAGCCATGATTGCAGCAAAGGAAGTTTGTGATTTACCAGTCATGGTAACGTTAACCTTTGGTGAGGATAATCGAACACTTTATGGAACAGATCCTAAGACAGCAATGATCGTGCTTCAAAGTTTGGGAGCAGATGCAGTTGGTGTAAACTGTTCTAGCGGGCCTGAAAAGATGAGTGAAGTAATCAAACAGATGCTTCCGGTTGCCAACGTCCCACTCATTGCAAAACCAAATGCTGGGCTACCAAAACTTGTGGAAGATAAGACCGTATTTACTATGGAAGCAGAGGAATTTGCGTTAAGCTGTAAGATTTTTCTAGAACTCGGGGTATCAATTGTTGGAGGCTGTTGTGGAACAACTCCAAAGCACATGAAGTTATTAAGTGAATTAGCAAAGTCTTATCAAGCGCCAAGGATTCATAAAAAGCCATTACGAGTTTTAACCACAGAACGAAGGTCAATGGAATTTTCTTTGGAGGATCGTTTCTTAATTGTAGGAGAGAGAATCAATCCAACAGGGAAGAAAGCGCTTCAGGCTCAACTTAAGGAAGGTGTTTTAGATCTAGTTAGCGAGATGGCGGCCAAGCAGGAGGAACTTGGTGCAGATATCTTAGACATCAATATGGGGATGAATGGTATCGATGAAAAGGATATGATGCTTAAGGTAATAGAGGAAGTACTGCAAGTAACCAATCTACCACTTAGTATCGATTCCAGCCATGTTTCTGTCATTGAGGCTGCCCTTCGAAGATATCCGGGGCGTGCCTTAATTAATTCCATCTCCTTAGAAAAGGAGAAGTTTGAAAAGCTACTTCCAATTGCAAAAAAATATGGTGCTATGTTTATTCTTTTACCATTATCAGATGCTGGATTACCAAAAGATTTGAATGAAAAGAAGCAAATCATCAATACAATCGTTTCTGCTGCAAAAGAAATTGGGTTATCAGATGAGGATATTATAGTAGATGGGCTAGTCAATACAATTGGAGCAAATAAAGAAGCGGCGATACAAACGATGGAAACCATACGTTATTGCAAAGAGGAGCTATCTCTAGCGACAGTCGTTGGTTTATCTAACATTTCATTTGGTTTACCAGAGCGACAGTTTGTCAATTCAACATTTTTATCCTTTGCAATTCAAGCAGGTTTAACGATGGCAATTGCGAACCCAAGTCAAGATCTTCTTATGAATACTGCCTATGCAGCAGATTTACTTCGAAACAAAGAGGGAGCGGATCTTCGGTATATAGAACGTGCAACAGCACATCCTATGGTAACGGCAGAGAATACAACCAAAAAGGTAACGGAGAAAGTCCAGGGTAAGGTAGATCATGTAACTGGTCCTAGCTATGAGCCAGGTGGTAATTTAAGCGAGAGCTTAACTCAAACTGTAAACTCTCCTATTTACGAAGCGGTTATTAAAGGAAATAAAAGAAAAATTTTATCTCTTGTTGAAGAGGAGGTTAATAATCAAACTAAAGCTGCCGAAATACTTGATACAATGTTAATTCCTGCCATAAATCAAGTAGGGCAGTATTTTGACAGCGGGAAGTATTATTTACCTCAATTGATAGCCTCAGCAGAAACCATGAAGACTGCCATTGATTATCTAGAGCCTATGTTAAAAAAGGATTCTTCAGACGAAAAGGCAGGTACTATTGTCATAGCAACGGTAGCGGGTGATATTCATGACATCGGAAAAAATCTGGTTGCATTAATGCTTAAGAATTATGGATTTACTGTAATTGATCTAGGAAAGGATGTAGCAACAGAAAAAATCATAGAAACTGCCAAAGAGCTTAACGCGGATATTATAGCTCTCTCTGCACTTATGACAACAACTATGCTTGAGATGAAAAAAGTTGTAACTTTAAGAAATGAAGCTTCCTTAAAGACAAAAGTTATTATCGGAGGAGCAGTAATAACGCAGGATTATTGTGATGAGATTGGAGCAGACGGTTATTCCAAAGATGCACAGGAGGCTGTCACCTTAGTAAAAAGATTATTAAATATGTAGCGGGAGGGTACATGGAGCTAAATCGTAATAATGTAAAAAAAATAATGTTAATAATTACCTTTACCGTTTTATTATTTGTTGGAATACAGCATTTTGACGTGGTAATGATGTCTTTTAGTAGAATTATTGGTGTTTTAACACCATTCATCTTAGGTGGATGTATTGCATTTATCCTAAATGTACCTTTATGTCTGTTTGAAGATAAATTATTTCAGAAGGGTAAGACAAAAAATCGGTTTGTTAACAAAATTAGACGACCGGTCAGTATCTTACTTAGCATTATTCTAGTAGCAAGTATTATATTTACAGTGACATTTTTGATTTTTCCAGAAGTGGGTAAAACCATTGGGGATCTGGCTAATACTGTGACTGATTTCATACCGGAAGCGCAAAAATGGGTAGAAGAAAAAACTGCAGAGCTGTTAGTGGAATTCCCAGATATAGATAGCATATTAGATAAATTTGCAATCGATTGGGCTAATATAAGTACTACATTAATTAATATATCAAGAGGATTATTTGATGGAGTCGTGGGCTCTGCTTTCAGCATAATAAAAAATATAATAAGTGGTGTAACCACCTTCTTTATCGGGTTTGTATTTGCAGTATATATTCTGGCAAACAAAGAAAAACTTTCGGAACAAGGTAAGAAGCTTTGCTATAGTTTTCTTCCTCAAAAGAGGGCGGATAGAATAATTATGGTGTTACAATTAACACATCGTACGTTTTCGAACTTCTTATCTGGTCAGTGTATCGAAGCGGTTATATTGGGTTCTATGTTTTATATTACTTTGAGTATTTTACGTTTTCCTTATGCTCTTTTGATAGGAGTATTAATTGCATTTACGGCATTGATTCCTATATTTGGTGCGTTTATTGGTGCTTTTATTGGAACATTTTTAATTTTTATGGTAAATCCCGTTCAAGCGTTATGGTTTTTTGTTATCTTTAATGTATTACAGCAGATTGAAGGCAATTTAATCTATCCTCATGTCGTTGGTGGATCGGTTGGACTTCCATCGATTTGGGTATTGTTTGCAGTAACAATTGGTGGAAGCCTAATGGGAGTTATGGGGATGTTAATCTTTATTCCACTAACGTCAGTGTTCTATACATTATTACGTGAAAATGTAAAGATACGATTGTTACTAAGACGGATACCGGAAGATAAATATATTTATTCAGCGAATACTTCTTCAATTCCATTGAGCGAAACATTAGAGAAGGAAGAGGAGAAAAGGGCAGCTAGAAAATTTTATAAGCTAAAAGATGATCAAGTATTAAAGAGCAATGAGAAAGAAGTAAATAGAGACAATGATAGAAAAAAAGAAGTAGGAAATTACGGAGAAAGAAAAAAAGAAGTAGGAAAATATGGAGAAAGAGAAAAGGAAGCAGGAAAAAACGAAAGAGAAAAGGAAGCAGGGAAAAACGAAGAAAGAAAAAAAAGTAACGAAGATAAAGCAAGTAATGTAGGAATCAAAAAAGAAGATGTATTTGTTGGGAAGAAAAAGGATTCTGATAAAGAATTGAAAGAAATGCATCACGACTTTAACAAAGAATCTTTTTATGAATTAAAGGAAGGAAGTTCGCTAAGAGAGGTCCAAAAGAAAACTCAAGGAATGATGAAAAACTTAGTGAAAGGCAAAAATAATAGTAATTCAAACAACCTTACAAAAGAGTTACCAAACCAAAAGGAACCTGGAATCATGGAGAAGAAGCACGGACAGTTAGAAAAAATTTCTAAGGATGAATAGTAATCGATAAGGGGTGGTAGTGTGGGCAATGGTGATTATGATTTAACTTACAGTGATTTTAACCCAACGGTGTTTTTTGCCAGTAAGATGCGTGTGGCCAAGCGTACAGCATACCATGCTCATCAGGATTTTACAGAATTAACATATATTTTATCGGGTATGAGTAAATATCGTATTGATGACATATATTATGATGTGAAAGCTGGTGACATGATTGTCTGTAATCCTGGTGTATTTCATCAAAACATGTTACTAGAAGGGGAAGAGCCGTTGGTGGAATTTTGTACCGGTTTCACGGATTTTCAATTTAAGAATATGCCGGAAAATACTATTCAGTTAAGCAACAAAGGCCATGTCGTTCACTTAAGTTCAGAGGCAAAGCGCGAGATTTCTAAGCTTTGTTATGATATGTTAGCGGAGAATGAGTCTGGTCAGGTTGGAAAGTACTTTATGTTAAAAGCACAACTCATTCAGATGTTAATGCTTCTGATGAGAGAAGTGATTGAAGCACCAAAGGTAACCCAGAAGGGGTGTAATTTTGAAACTTATAGCAAAAGCTACGCTGTGAAACGGATTATTAATTACCTAATGGAGAATTACGAACATAAAATATCCCTTGATCAGATTGCGCATAACATGTACTTAAGTCCTGTTTATATCTCAAAGATTTTTAAAGAGGAGACAGGAGAGTCACCAATCAATTACTTAATCAAGATAAGGTTAGAAAAGGCGAAGGATATTTTGTCAGAACGGGAAGGCGGAAGTATTAAAAATATAGCAAATGAAATAGGTTATGATGATGTGTATCATTTTAGTAAGCTATTTAAGAAATATTTCGGTATTTCACCACAAAATTATCGAAAGTCTTTAACCGCTCAGCGTACGACGGAAACACTATAGCATATCGGAAAGGCAGAGGTAGTACCATGAATCTGTATGAAGCAATGTTTGTCAGAAAATCAGTGAGAAATTATAATATGGAGGCATTAGAGGAGAAGCTGCTTGAGAATATTACTTCTTATAAAGAGCAGTTAAAGCCATATAAAAGTAGCATTGAGTATGACATAATAATTGTTGACAATACAAAAGAGGATGAAAAATTTAAGGGCTTGTTTCATGTGAAAGCACCTTATTACCTGCTTATCTCCTCAGAATTAAAGCAGGATTATCTTATTAATGCAGGTTTTCTCATGCATCAGATGATGCTCTATCTGACAGCAAGAGGGATTGCGACCTGTTATCAGGGCGGAATCAAACCAAATTCAGAGCTAAGATCAAAATTAAAGTATGATTATGTTATAGCAATTGCATTTGGCAAAAGTGATAAATCGATATATCGTTTACCGGAGAAGGCAAAGCGTCTGTCGGAAGACAGCTTAATTGTATATAAGGAAGAAGTCAGTGAGAATATGAAGGTTATTATGCAAGCTGCCATTCTTTCCCCATCTTCAATGAATAATCAGCCGTGGCGTTTTGTAGTGTATCGTAACCGTATTCATGTATTTTGTAAAAAAGCTAGATTTTTCACATCAGTAGTTGGTGATATGAAGTTAATTGACATGGGTATTGTCTTAGCAGATATAGTTCAAGCAGCAGATGAATTATGGATGGATGCAATATTAACGAAATCTGAAGTTTTCTCAAATAAGGAGTTAAAGAATACTGAGTATATTACTACTGTTATGTTAAAGGAAAAGGTATTTTAATAATTG
>JAEWHR010000076.1 GCA_023387655.1 Bacillota bacterium | reverse complement strand
AGAGAATAAAAATAGAGAATAAAGATGGGAGTTTTAAAGAGTTTATTAAAGATATTCCTCAAATGATGAAAGTTGAACAAAAAATATGTGTTGATGTGCGTCCAGGTAGAGAAAATGAGAAGTGGCTAAATATTATTATGATTAAGAACATTTAAGGTGAGACAGTAGAAAAGTAAACTCTTAATAGTGGCACAACTCATGCCATTAATATGCTTAAAGAAATGCAGGAAAAAGAGCTTATTATAAAGGTTGGAAATGGAAGATTGACGAGATATGTTGCGAAGTAAAAGAATCCTAATTTGTACAATAAAGGAAAAGGTAACATATAGTTTTGACCATGTAAAAAGATATCTGGGAGGTTATACTTTATATTACCCTAGATCCCCTAGGTAGCAGTGTATCAGTTCTAATAATATGCAAGAAGTTGCGCTGAACAATTTTTGTAACTTTTATTAAGGCAAGTAATATAGCCTGTTCTAAAGTAATCCCCCTTCACATAATACTAGTAGTAAGGTCGTATTATATGAAGGGGGATTATTATTTGGAAAGAAACTGTCCTTTTACAGGAAATAACAATGACGGTATAAGAGGTCGTGGACCGACGAATCGTGATTGGTGGCCAGATCAACTAAATCTTGATATGCTACGTCAAAACTCTAATCTTAGTGACCCAATGTCAGAATGTTTTAATTATGAGCAGGAGTTTAACAGTCTCAATTACTGTGAACTGAAACAAGATTTGTACGATTTGATGAGTGATTCGACATCATGGTGGCCAGCGGATTATGGAACTTATGGACCTTTGTTTATCCGTATGGCATGGCATAGTGCGGGTACCTATCGAGTTTACGATGGAAGAGGCGGTGGGAGCAGAGGAACTCAGCGATTTGCTCCGATTAATAGTTGGCCGGATAATGCGAATTTAGATAAGGCTAGAAGGCTATTATGGCCGATTAAGCAAAAGTATGGAAATAAAATATCGTGGGCGGACTTATTTATACTAGTAGGAAACTGTGCCCTAGAATCTATGGGACTTCAAACAATCGGGTTTGCCGGTGGTAGGGAGGATGTATGGGAGCCACCGAAAGATATTTACTGGGGTAGTGAGACGAAATGGCTAGATGATAAGCGTCATAGCGCAGATGGAAGGCTTGAGAATCCACTTGCAGCCGTTCAGATGGGATTGATATATGTGAATCCAGAGGGGCCAAATGGAATTCCAGATCCTATGAAGTCCGCAAAAGATGTAAGGGAAACTTTTAGCCGTATGGCTATGAATGATGAGGAGACAGTTGCATTGATTGCCGGAGGTCATACCTTTGGAAAATGTCATGGTGCTGCACCAGCTACATATCTAGGGCCGCCACCAGAAGCGGCGCCGATACAGGAGCAAGATCTTGGTTGGAAGAATGGCTATGGGACTGGCAATGCAGATGATACGATAACGAGTGGAATAGAAGGTGCATGGAAGCCACATCCGCAGAAGTGGGATATGGGTTATCTGACGATGTTGTTTAAATATGAGTATGAGTTAGTAAAAAGTCCAGCAGGAGCCTACCAGTGGTTAGCAAAAAATGTAGAAGAACAAGATATGGTTGAGGATGCACATGACAAGAGGGTGAAGCATAGACCAATGATGACTACTGCAGATTTAGGGCTGCGATATGATCCGATATATGCTAAAATAGCAAAGAATTATTTAATCGAACCTGATAAATTTGAAAAAGATTTTGCCCGTGCCTGGTTTAAGTTAACACATAGAGACATGGGACCTGTTACAAGGTATCTTGGACCTGAAATACCAAAGGAAACATTTATTTGGCAAGATCCTGTTCCACGACGTAATTATGCACTAATTGATTCAAGGGACATTACATCATTAAAGAATATGATTCTGTGTTCAGGTATGTCATTATCAGAACTAATAGAAACAGCTTGGGCATCTGCTTCTACGTTCCGTGGATCGGATCGACGTGGTGGAGCGAATGGAGCAAGAATACGCTTGATGCCACAAATTAAATGGAAGGTAAATGAACCGCAATATCTGAGCGAACGATTATGTTTATATGAGAATATTCAAAATAATTTCAATTGCAGTCATAATAGAAAAAAAGTCTCCATGGCAGATCTTATTGTATTGGGAGGATGTGCTGCAATTGAACAGGCTGCAAAAGCAGCAGGATACAATATTACTGTACCATTCATACCAGGTAGAACGGATGCAACACAAGAACAAACAGATGTGGAATCATTTGAGTATTTAGAACCAATTGCAGATGGTTTTAGAAATTATGTGAGTGAGTATTGCTCCATGAAACCTGAGAAAATGCTGATTGATAGGGCTCAACTATTGAACTTGACAGCGCCAGAGATGACTGTTTTAATTGGTGGAATGCGTGTTTTAAATGCAAACTATATGGGGATGCAAGAAGGTGTATTCACCCATAGAAAAGAATGTTTAACCACCGACTTCTTTGTAAATCTGTTGGATATGGATACAATCTGGAAACCTGTTTCACAAAAAGAAGAAGTTTTTAAAGGAATCGATCGTAATACAGGTGAAATAAAGTGGAGCGCTACTAGGGTGGATCTTATATTTGGGTCTAACTCTCAACTACGAGCATTAGCTGAGGTTTATGCTTGTTGTGGAAATGAAGAGAAATTTATATGTGATTTTATAAAGGCTTGGAATAAAGTAATGAACGCAGACCGATTTGATATTAAATGCACTTAAAACTAGAAGCACACTACCTTGATTTATATCTGAGTAGTGTGTTTTTTAAAGCCAAATAGCATATCAGATTGTTCAACAGTACACGGACAAACAGTGGCAGAAGTGATTTATAAAATATACTTTCTGTATTGACAATAACTTAACTAATTAGCTATGTATTGGGAGCAAATGTTCCTTTATTACAATAAAAGAAGCAATCCATAAAAAAGATTGCCTCTATTGTATAATTAGTCAAACTAACAAAGAAAATACATAGAATTCCAATGTATTTCAATTGAAACATCCGTTAGCCTCTACCACCAGGGCGGTGAGGACGTCCGTTGTGATTACCGTTGTGATTGCCGTTATTACCGTTGTTATGGTTTCCATTGCAATCAGGTGGTCCTACCGTAGGAATTGGACTGGGTATTGTAGGATTAGTTGCACCACTTGCAGTGTAGATACTTTCAAAATGTACTAAGGTATCTTTCGTTATAGATGGTTTTTGATATAGATGTTTCATAATACCTCCTATATAAATGTGATGATACGATTATACATGCCTCATAGAAATAAAACACGATTCTAACAACATTGATAGAAAGTGTGGACATAACATTTTTGTATTCATTCGGCAGTAGAACACATTGGTAGTGTAAAATTAAATGTACTGCCTTTACCTAAAACACTTTCACACCAAATCTTACCTTTATGTAGTTCGATGATGGATTTGGCAATGGATAATCCTAAACCATGGCTTGAAGTTTGATTTGGTGTACGGGAAGAGGATACAGTATAAGTTGGAGTGAATATGTTTGATAATTCTTTAGTAGGGATACCTATTCCTGTATCTGTTACATGAATAGTAACAACTGTATCTTCCAATGTTACCGACAAAGATATTGAGTCCCCAGGTTCTGAATATTTGAGTGCATTGACAAATAAATTATCTAAGACACGAACAATCTTGTCCGGATCAATTTGGACAAGAATCCTAAAATCAAAAGGAACATCCAACACAAGGATTCGATCTTTGTATAATGAATCTGTTTGTGCTGTAAAAAAATAATCCTCTAATAAAATTCCAACGTCAATTACTTTTAAGTTCAGTGGATTATGTGTTCCTTCAAGGGATGCTAAAAGAAAGATGTCATTGATAAGCTGTTCCAGTGTCATAGTCCGTAGTTCGATGATTTTAAGTATTTGAGTTAGTTCTGTCTGAGGTATGGGTTGACAAGAACCTAAATATTCAACAGAACTTCGGATGGCGGTGATTGGTGCACGTAAGTCATGAGAAATGTTGGTGAACATTTTAACGCGCGCTTCATCAGTTTGCATTAAATGTAGATTAGCCACTCGAAGCGCTTCATTTGCCGTATACAAGGCTAGGGATAATTCCTCCACAGTTAGTTGTGGTTTTTCGTATAGTTTCTTCGTTGTATACTCATTCATAACGAGAGGCCTCCATTGGATAGGTGTTATTGGTAGTGGAGAAGGGGGAAGCTATCGAATCATCTTAGGGATAAACTTATAGCCTTTCGACCAAACAGTTTCAATTAGATTCTCTAGTCCTATATAGGTTTCTAGCTTTTTGCGTAAGCGGCTTGCATTTACCATTATCGTACGTCGATCATCTTCGGTATAAGTGCCCCATAGACATTGTCCAAGTTGTTCAAATGTGATAACCTCATTGGGACGAGATGCCAACTCCAAGAGTAATGTGTACTCACGATTGCTAAGTGAGATTTCTTCATTATTGTAGTAAACCTTGTGTTCAAGCTTGTTTATGGATAAAGGTGGATAATAAAGTTTTGTAGTATAAAGGTTGGATTTGCTAATCTGATGTCGGCGTATGTTGGCATAGATGCGAGCAGTTAACTCTTTCAAGCTATAAGGTTTGGTAATATAGTCATCTGCTCCAAGAAGAAGGCCTTTTATCTTGTCTTCTTCATTTACGCGACCAGAAAGGAAGATAATAGGAACCGTACTAATCTCTCGTATGGATTTACATAGTTGATAGCCATTTATGGAAGGCATCATTATATCTAGGATAATACAATCGGGTTTGAAACTTGAAAATGTAGTAATTGTAGTTCTAGGGTCCGTAATAATTTCAACTTGATAACCATTGTTGGTTAAGAAACGTTTATTTATTGCTAGAACTTCTGTATCATCATCAATAAGTAAGAGTCTATGCATGGTAATACCCCTTTCAACACATGTAAATAATTTACAAATAAACTATACTAGAAGATTTATGAAATTTCAATCCTATCTTTTTCGTTATAGAGAAAAGATACTAGAGTATACAGCGTGATAACTCGATAACTGTCATAAATATATGTAGATTGTTAAAAAAGATAACCAAATTGCGCCTTAAGGGCAATCTTGTTATCTTTTTTATATATTTGAAAGTATTTCTTGCAAGCTGACAAATGACGTACTATCTTGTCAATGAAAAATAATTTTAATTTTTTGTAGAGTAGTGTCGACAATGCAAATTTATCTAGTATTTACAAGGGTTATAAGCGATTTTTATGAAAATTGACAATATTTAACAGCTCATTTATAATAGCACTCGTCCAGAGGAAAAAAGAATAAAATCCATTGAGAACAAAAATATTATATGTTAGAAATCGTCGCGTGGTCGCGTTTGTAACAGTAATTGTCATAGATATAAGATTTGCAAGGAAGATAGTAGTTGCTTCCTTGCAAAGTGGCGAAGCACGCTTAAAAATAGAAAAAGAGGTGATTGTAGTTGTATACGATGCAGGTACTTAGTGGGAATGAAGATAAGACGAAAGAGCTGTGCTTACAAATTGTTGGTAAACAGCTATTGGAGAGTTGCTTCATACCAAGATATGAAAGAGTAATAAAGTATGGAGGTGAATGGCACAAGAAAAAAGAGGTTCTGTTCCCCGGGTACTTATTCTTCGAGACGAAACAAATAGATGCTGTTTTCTTAGCATTAAAGTGTGTGCCAAAATTGACTAGGATATTGGGGACAGGCCAATATATCATTCCACTAAGCAAGCAAGAAGAGGAAATATTGAAAAAGTTAGTGAATGAAGAATATCTGATGGAGATGTCATACGGTTATTCGGTCGGGAAGCAAGTACATATTATTGATGGCCCTATGAGAGATTTGAATGGGATTCTTCGTAAGGTGGATCGGCACAAAAGGTTAGCGACAGTAGAAGTGGAAATGTTTGGTAGAAGGATAAATATTAAAATGGGACTAGAAGTACTGGGGAAATATAGTGAAACTGTAAGTACATGAGCCGAAGGACTAAGTCTATAAAATCAATCGATATAGTAATTATACAAGATTATATGAAAATAGATATGAATATAACAAAAATGATAGAAAAAATAAAAATATTTGAAGGTAGTGAATGAAGAAATTAAAAGTTGTGAAGGTACATACCGGTAGTAAATGTACTTTGTATAGGGGAGAATGCAAAAGAATGTTACAAAATATAAAAGCAGATACCGAGAAAAGCCAGATAATTTATGCAGATGAATGGATGTCGTTAATACAAGAATGCTTAAAGCAGAGAAAACAGTATAGAATAATGCCCAGTGGCAGTAGCATGTGCCCGTTTATCGTTGGAGGAAGAGATGAAGTAGTATTATCTAGTCCACCAACGAGACTTAAGAAGGGGGATGTGGTTTGGTATCGAAGAGAAAATGGAATCCATGTCCTTCATCGAATTTATCGTATTCAAAAGCAAGAATACTATATGGTAGGAGATAATCAGACTGTGGTAGAAGGTCCATTGAGTCAAAATCAGATATTGGGAATAGTGACCCAGATTCATCGTAAGAATAAGGTGATAGATTGTAATTCCTATTGGTATCGTTGGGTGTCTTTGCTTTGGCTTTGGCTAAGGCTGTTTCGACCAATTGGCTTACATATTATTAAAAGAATTGCAAAAGTGAAGAAGAAACTAAAATCACTTACTCCATAGAGTAATTAAAACAATTTCGGGGGGATTATGAAATCTTGGAACTTTGGCATCACCAAGTCCTGCACTTGCTATCATGGTTGAGGTACCGGAAGTATAGACTCCATAATCATAATCAGGAAGGAAGCCACTATTACCTATTAAACCACCAATCAAAGGCAGACGAATAACACCTCCATGACCATGTCCAGAAAGAATAAGGTCAAATCCCAATACTTTCGTGTAGCCAAAAGCCTCGGAGCTATGATGAAGTAAAATATTAAAAACAGTTGTGTCCAAATCGGATGTTTGAATGCTTTCGTAGAAATTAGCACCATAGAGATATATGGTATCTGTGGCAGTGCTGATGGGAATTTTCATACCAGTTTGAAGCAAAGGAATACCATATGCTTTATATAACTCTCGTAAGGACTTATCATAGTTATCATGATTGCCAGTGATTGCGTAGATGGGAGCGATGTTCTTAATTCCATCAAGAAGGTCAACAAGGGGATTCATGGAATGACTAGTATCCGCCGTATCACCAGTTAAGACAATAAGGTCTGGTTTACTAGATTGAATCTTGGTAATCAGATCTATTTGTTTGTCTCCAAAAGATGCACAGTGTAAATCGGAGATCATAACAATCTTATAACCATTAAAGGAAGTGGGAAGCTTTGCGCTGATATAGTCGTAGTATGTTGTGGTAAGAGGATTTAGGAATCCAAATACAATGTATAGTGCGAGTGTAATTAATATACATAGAAGGAAAGCAAAGCGCAACTTCCGATTTCGTCTCATAAGAACCTCCGTTAGATAGAATTATATCTTGCATTTTATTATAAGAACAAATAAATGTCAAATAATTACATATACATGGACAATGTAATATCACAAGTAAAATGGATTCCAGAAAAATGGATAAGACAGAAAAAGTTTTAGATAAAATAATGAGGTGAATAATGAAGATAGTGGTAGCGGGAATTGGATATGTAGGATTGTCAAATGCAATCCTACTTGCACAGAATCATGAGGTATGTGCAGTGGATGTGAATGAGGAAAGAGTGGAGATGTTAAATGCTAGAATATCTCCAATTATAGATAATGAGATTGAGGAATATCTTAAGGACAAAGGGTTGCAACTAAAAGCAACGACAGATGCAGTTTCTGCATATAAAGATGCAGATTATATTATCATTGCAACACCGACGAATTATGATCCAAAGAGAAACTACTTTGATACGTCTTCTGTTGAGTCTGTCATTGAGTTAGTACTAAATATGAATACACATGGGGTTATTGTAATCAAAAGTACAGTGCCAGTAGGATATACATTAACAATTCGAAAAAAGTATCATACAAATCGTATTCTTTTCTCTCCAGAATTCTTGAGAGAGGGACATGCTTTGTATGATAATCTGTATCCTTCTCGTATTATTGTCGGGGTGCAAAAAGAGGAGCCATGGTTGGTCAAGAAGGCCAGAGAATTCGCTGGTTTGTTGGAACAAGGAGCCATCAAGCAGGATATTCCAACATTAATCATTAATCCTACGGAAGCAGAAGCAGTCAAATTATTTTCAAATACCTATCTTGCATTACGGGTAAGCTTTTTTAATGAGTTAGATACCTATGCAGAACTTAGAGGACTGAGTACTAGGGAGATTATAGAAGGTGTGGGGTTGGATCCAAGAATCGGTTCCCACTATAACAATCCTTCCTTTGGTTATGGAGGTTATTGCTTACCAAAGGATACAAAGCAATTACTTGCAAACTATTCAGATATTCCGGAGAATATTATAGCTGCAATTGTTGCAGCAAACAGCACCAGGAAGGATTTTATTGCAGATCGAGCATTGGAGAAGGCGGGGTATTATGCAGAAAACAGGGGAAGAGGTGGTATTTCTGGTCACCCTGTTGTGGTTGGTGTTTACCGTTTGATCATGAAAATGGGATCGGATAATTTCAGACAATCGAGTATTCAAGGTGTTATGAAGAGAGTGAAGGCAAAGGGGGCCAAGATACTAATCTATGAACCAAGCCTAAAGGAAGATGAGTTCTTTGGAAGTAAAGTTATTCGCAATCTAGAAGAGTTTAAGCAACAGACAGATGTGATTATTGCGAATCGATATCAGTCAGAACTTGCGGATGTTATAGAGAAGGTGTATACAAGAGACTTGTATTATCGAGATTAATTGAAGAGTAGTATCCATAGTGGAGGAAGAATGAAGAGAGATTACGCATATAGGACACATAGACGAGTTCCATTAAGAACAATGGCAACTCTACTAATAACAATTTGTGCATTTGTAGCGTTTGGGGCATTCTTATTTTATTCAAATAAACAACAACGGGATAGTCAGAATGCCATGGCACAATTAAGCAGAGAGCGGCAGATGGAACAACAGCAAGAAGCTGCGCAGTTAATTGCGAATGATTCCATTGTGATTAACGAAGTATGTCGCACCAATCCCAATAAAATATCAGAAATCAAACATGATTATATAGAGTTCTATAATCCAAGTGATCTGGATGTATCCCTTGCGGGGTATCGAATTACAGTGGGAGATAAGGAATACGTATTTTCAAAGGAAGTTGTAATAACTGCAAAGGATTATGTGGTATTGAGCCTTACCGCAAATGATATTCAAGAGTTGCATGCAGGATTCCAGCTATCTTTTGGTGAGATGCAGACAATTTACCTTTATAACCCTATGAGTGATGAATTGGATAAGATGTACCTCTCTGTCTTAACGAAAGGAGAGTCATATGGAAGAATCCAAGATGGAGTGCAATCATATGCATATCTTACTCCAAGTAAAATGAAAAGCAATCAATCTGTGCCACAGGTTATGAAATCATATCCAGTATTCAGTATGGCAAGTGGTTTTTATGATGAGGGTTTCTTACTGACAATGTTCGCAAAGGAAGGAACCACGATTTATTACACCTTAGATGGCAGTGATCCAACAGAACAGTCTCTACGCTATTTTGAACCAATCTGGATTCAGGATGCTAGTGGCAATGATAACGTATATGCCAATAGGATGGATATCTCATTAACTGGTGTTACAAGTCCGGATCAAAAGGTTGACAAGGCAGCCATCGTTCGTGCCATTGGAATAGATCAAAAAGGAAAACAAAGTGAGACAGTATCGGCTACGTATTTCGTTGGATTTCAAAAGAAAAGAGGATATGAGTCCCTACCTATACTCTCTATCATTACAGACCCAAGTAATTTATATGATTATTGGAAGGGAATCTATGTAATGGGCAGAGTTTATGAAGAAGCATTCATTACGTCGGAAGATTTCAATGTGTCTATATTGGATAAAGCTAACTATTTAGAAAATTGGCTCTGCAATGGAAAAGTACAGTTATATGAGTATAATTCTGGCATGATTCAGTCGAATGATATTCAAATGAGTATTTTCACAGATGCGGGTGTAAATAATGCACAAAAGAGCTTGATGTTTAGTTGGAATCAAATAAAGGATGTAAACAATTCTTTCTTTGGCAGGCTAGACTTAGGGTTCATGGACGCAAATAAGTTGCTGCTAAGTAACGGTGGATATGATTATGATTTAAAGCTTAGAGAGACTTTTATACAGGAATTGGTAAAGAATCGTAATATAGCAACACAAACGTCGGCACAGTGCATAGTATTCTTGGATGGTGAGTACTGGGGAATCTACAACGCGGCACAACCTTATAGTACCGCATTTATTGAGGAAACATATGGGGTCAAGGCAGACAATGTAGTTCTTGCTCATAACAAAGTGACAGAAAATAGTATGGATCAAATCTATATGGATCAACTTCTTTGGATGTTTCAAAATAAGGATATGTCCAACCAAGAATCATATGAAACAGTAAAGCAAATGGTAGATATTCAAAGTTTTATTGATTGTTATAGCATAGGGATCTATACCGGGAACAGCCAATGGATGGATACGAATTGTTATATGTGGAGATCACGAACCCAATCGGAGAATACATATGAGGATGGGAAGTGGCGATGGATGTTGAGCGGAATGGATCAATCCACAGGAATTGATGCCATTACGGGATATCGAATGAATACATTCAAAAGTAGTTCAATGCAATTGGATGTTATTTTTCAATCACTGCTTAAGAATCCAGAATTCCGAGAGCAATTTGTCCTATCGTTTCTTGATATTGCAAATACAAGTCTATCCAAACGGACGACGAGTCAAAAGCTAAGTGAGTTGTACGAGGAGAAGGAAGCTGCATATATCTATCAGTATATGAGATATTATAATACGTCCACTGCTGATATGTTAAAACATGGGATACAGTCCTTAGTGGATTACTTTAGTAATCGAATGGATTACATAGCAGTGTATCTTGCTGAGACCTTTGGGTTGCAAGGGACATTAGATCAGGTAACAGTTGAAATAACTAGCTCAAAGGGAAGCGCGGTACAAATGAATTCTTCGTTACTAGAACTGGATGAGAATGCGAGATGGAGTGGACATTATTATTCTGATTATTCTGTTGGGGTTAAGGCTATTCCAGTGCAAGGAGAACAGTTTATAGGGTGGAGGGTTACCAATGGTGAAATCATTGGAGATGCCACCAGTCCGTACATCGAGGTTAAGTTAAGTGACATGGGAACTATTATAACTGCAGAGTTTGCTGCTAAATAACTAAGATTACGTTGAAATGTGTAAATAGTCAAGAATAGATAAAAATAGGAACAAAGAATATGATATAGATATGAAAAAGAGTATGAAATAAATTTGAACAAAGAGAATGAAAGAGTACAAAAAAAGAAAATAAAAATTAAGAAAACAGAGAAACAAAGAATAAAGTGAATCAAAGAAAAAAGTTAAAGTAGGAGTAATGATGTATGACAACTGTAGCAGAATATTTAGCAAATTTGGTATTATCACAGATTGAAAAAAAACCACCGAAGCCAATTCCAAACAACACAACATTTGAACAGATATTTGATGTATCTACCCGTAATTCGATGGACGGAATTATTTTTCGGGCATTGCTACAATTAGAGCTATCCGAGGAACAACGATATAAATGCAAGAAAATCCTACTAACAAAAACCATTATTTCTATGTCACAGGGAAATGAGCTAACAAAGATTTCACAAGCATTTGAGGAAGCCATGGTTAAGAATCAACCCATGAAGGGGGCAATCTTACGAACGTATTATCCAGAGCCAGAGATGAGAGAGATGGGTGATATCGATATTCTAGTTCAAGATTGTGATATGGACCGTGTACAGTGCATTTTACAGGAGCTGCAATATGAATTTGTGGAGAAAGAATCCCATCATGATATTTATCTGAAACAATCAGTACTCATGGTTGAAGTTCATCGGTGTCTGTACGATGCTAAGGTAGATGGAGGACAGTCGAGTTATTTTGGAACTTTTGAACGTAGTCATAGAAAAGAAGGATATAGAGTAACCTATGAGTTGTCGAAAGAGGATTTTTATATTTATATGGTTGCACACATGGCGAAGCATTTTTATAAGCGCGGTTGTGGTATACGAAACCTGGTAGATATCTATGTATATCGTAAGAGATTCCATAATTCGTTCGATGAAGAGTACATGAAGAGAGAATTTGAAAAGTGTGGTTTAACTCAGTTTGTAATACACATGGAGAAGCTTACGAACATTTGGCTTGCAGGCGAAGAAGGTACGGAATTTTATGACCATTTATTTGAATACCTTATGAATTGTGGAATATATGGGTTGGACCAAAATGGAATTTGGAATAAGTTTGGTAATGAAAAGATATTAGGAGATAAGATTAGTAAGTTACAACTAAAGAAATGGTACTACTTTCCACCACATAGTTATATGAAGGATTATTATCTGTGGTTAGAAGAGGCTCCATTTTTGCTACCAGTTGCATGGTGTCTTCGAGCGTTTGGTGGGATATTTGCACATAAGGGAATACACAAGAGAGAATTACTAAGGTCGGTGGATACCGCAACCATACATAGCATACAAAGAATATACAAAGAGATGAACTTAGATTTTCATATGTAGAATTTGATACAGCTGAAGTAAAAATAAACTGGCATTTTGAAAGGGCGTAAAGAAGATGGTAGAGACAATAATATATAATTTTCGGTTAGATAGAATCGGTTGGATCTTAAAAAGAAGATTGTTGCTGATATTACTATTCGCAGCAATCGGCGGGGGTGCATTGGGTTACTATGGATTTAGCCATGGTGTATCTCTCTATATAGCAAAGACATCACTATATGTGTATAGTAATCCAAGTTACCTAGATAACACATCAGCAAATGTAACAAGTGCTGATTTTGCCATGGCTAAGAATCTAGTACCAAGCTATATGCTTGTATTAAAAAGTGATACGGTTTTAAGTAAAATCAATGAGAAGTTAGACTTAGGTTACTCCGTGGATGCGCTAAACTCCATGATTAGTGCAAGTGCAATTAAGGATACGGCGGTATTTCATATTAATGTTTATAATCTGGACCCTTTTATTGCAATGCAAGTGGCCAATGCTGTAGCAGAAATAGCACCTGCGGAGATTGCTAGAGTAGTGAAATCAGGTGGGGTAGAAGTTATTGATTATGCAACGCTTCCCGTAGTGCCATATACATCAACCGATGTAACGAAGTATAGCCTGATTGGTGTCGTAGTTGGAGGTGTATTGTCTGTTGTATTATTCTTATTCTTGGGTTTATTGGATACAACAATTCGTAAGAAAAGTGAAATAGAAGATATATTTACCATTCCTATTCTTGGAGAGGTGCCAATGATGCACGATCTATCGAGGAGAGTTAAGGTAGATAAAATATTAAAAATGAGCAGCCCATTTGCAGTAAAAGAGTCTTATAATTCCATTCGAATGAATCTATTGGGAATTGAGAATGGACAAAAGTGTCCCACTTATGTGGTAACAAGTGCAGAACAAAGTGATGGAAAGACATTAAATTGCATAAATATAGCAATCTCTTTTGCCCAACTTGGAAAAAAAGTATTACTTATCGATGCAGACTTGCGAAATCCATGTGTTAATGTTCAGCTAAATATGGAGTTTACAGAGGAAGGTCTGAATCAATATTTATCAGGTATTTTGGACGAGGTTACTTTACTTCCAACAGCTACTGAGAATTTATCCCTGTTACCAGCAGGGCAGATTCCTGAGAATCCAGCGGAGCTGATTGGTTCCACAAGATTTACACTGTTACTAGAGCAGATGAAGGAACAATTTGATTATATCTTTATTGATACTTCGCCAGTTGGCATAGTGGCAGATGCCATGTTGTTGGATAAGTGCAGTTCTGGATATATTATTGTGGTACGGGAGGATGTAAGCAAACTAACGGTAGAGAAGAAGGTGGTTCAAGCATTTGAACAAATGGATATCGAGGTGGTATGTTTCATATATAATGGGTTAGAACCTAAAAAGGGAGAATATATCTACAAGAATTATTACGGATACGGGTGTTTGAATGAAGAATCTAAGAAGAAAAGGAAATTAGATAAAAAACGAGGTGAGATACCAGCGACTTTTCTTAGGGGATAGGAGTGAGATGTACATAGATTTCCATACGCATATATTACCTGAGATGGATGATGGGAGCAATTCAGTCCAAGAGTCATTGCTTATGATTGAGAAGATGAGGAATGCAGGAGTTGAAATAGTAATTGCAACACCTCATTTCTATCCTCATTGTGAGAGTATAGAGGCTTTTCTAAAACGAAGAGCGAATGCCTACCAGTTATTCAATGGTGCGTTAACAGGAGGGCCAAAGGTACTACTAGGATGTGAGGTACTCTTATGTAAAGGAATGGAACGAATGCCAGGGATAGAACGGTTATGCATAGAGGGTACAAATTGTATCCTAATTGAATTACCCTTTTATGAATGGAATCATGAGATTGTTGCTACTCTACAGCAGTTGAGTCAAATGGAGTTACTACATATCGTAATGGCACACTGCAATCGTTATACAAAAGTACAAAGAAAACTATTGGTTGAGCTAGGATGTGATCTCGAGATTACTATGGAATGTTTATGTTCTAGATGGAAACGGAAGAGATTGAGAGATATTATAAGCGGTGAGAAAGTAGTAGCAGTGGGTAGCGATATGCATCGGGCTGGACATAAATATCCTAGTATGTTTACTATGGATAAAAAGGCCAAGCTATGCATCGAGACTATTTTAAGCCGCACAGATCAATTGATTGGGGGAATTAAAATTGTATGAAGCGTAAACGTAGTAAACCTAAGATATGTTTTGCAGCGTCAACGGGGGGGCATTTCGAACAACTTATGATGCTTCGCCCACTTATGGAACGATATGATTGTTTTATATTGGCGGAAAAAACCATCTATGATGTAAAGGTAAAAAACATTAAAGTATATTACTTAAAACAAATCAATCGTAAAGAGAAGGGGGTCATTCTAAAGTTGCTTCTTAATATGGCAACCTCTTTGAAGCTATTATTAAGAGAAAAACCAGACATTATCATAACTACGGGGGTTCTTGCTATGATTCCAATCTGTATCATTGGTAAATTATTTAGGAAAAAGCTGATTTATATTGAGTCTTTTGCTAAAGTAACGAGCCCAACGCAAAGTGGTAAACTTCTATATCATTTTGCGGATTATTTTTATGTGCAATGGGAACAAATGCTTGAGGTTTTTCCGAACGCTATTTATAGGGGAGGAATTTATTAATGATGGGAGTGAGTGAATGATATTTGTAACACTAGGGTCACAGAAGTTTCAATTTAATCGTTTACTAATAGAACTTGATAAGCTCGTAAATGAAGGTCAGATAAAAGCAGGAATATATGCTCAGATAGGTTATAGTGATTATATACCAAAGTACTATCGTTATGAAAAGTTTCTAGACAGAGAGCAGTATGAAGATGCACTACAAAAAAGTGATATAGTGATTACACACGCAGGAACTGGAGCTATTATTGGTGCAGTTACAAAAGGAAAGAAAGTGATTGCCATTCCTAGGCTAAAAAAATATGGAGAACATGTAGATGATCATCAACTTGAAATACTAAAGCAATTTGAAGAGATGCATATTATATGTCCGTGTTATACTTGCGATGATTTGATGGGTATTCTAACTGGAATTGAGGATATAAAGTTACATGCATACCCATCCAATACAAAAAGAATGATTGATGACTTGGATCATGCGATAAAAGAACTTATTGAACAATAAAGCTATTCATAATTCATGTAGTAGTAAACTATTACGAATTATGAATAGCTTTATGAAGTTAGAGCATATTTCGTCTCCAATCAAGTTTAAATTAGCGCCGATTCTCACATATACTATAAAAAGGTATTTGCTTATCTAGCTTATGATATCTAATTTTACGAACTAGAATTTCTACTTTTGGTATTTTGTAGATACCATTACGAATAAAGCGTTTCCATGACTTTGTATGTTTCTTATTTGTACGCCAGGCACCTGCGCAATAATGAATCGTATAATGCCTGTTTAAGAGAGAACCAATTTCAAATAGTTCCTTGGGATATATTACAAAGTCCTTCATGTCTTGATATGTATTGTTAAATTTTAGTGTAGGGTAGTGTTTAAGAATATATGTAGTGAAATAATGATTACTTGTTTCAAATCTATTCAAAGTAATTTTTCCATTTGGTTGAATTTCAAACTTATTGTCATTCGTAGTTTCATCAAAAATAGTATTGTCATACATATCCAATAGCTGTTTGATAAAAGCATTATGAGGCTTTGCACCGATAATTGCAGTGCCAATGGAACTGTTAAAGATGAAGTTCAAAAATACTTCGTTGGATAGAAGCGGATCGAACGACTTAAACACCTTCACATCAGTATCTAGATAGATGCCACCATACTCATAAAGAACTTTTAAACGGTAATAATCACCCAAAAAACCAAAGGCTTTTTCTGAATATGCTTTACGTACAAATGCATTTTCATTAAATGTGCAATTAGTATCATTCCATTCTATTTTTTTGTAATCATGTAGTAGATTCCATGATTCTACATACTGCTTCAACTCAGTGGGCATTGGTTTACCAAACCAACAGTAATGTATAATTTTAGGGATTGTATCTAGGGTATTGTCAGAAGTATGCATATTGAAGGTCCTTTCTTTTAATTAAATTAGTGGTTGGTTGAAAGTTACTATTAGGTATGAAAACAAACTAGTCAAATGATATTAATATTGATTTCTTATTCATATCTCCAAATTATATGTGTGAACTTAGTATATCTGCCTATGTGAACTTGGGAAACATAATAATAGTGTCTGAGTATATTATATATTACAAAAATTTACATTTCAATAGTTGACTTGATTATAGGGTATTATACAAACGGTATTCTTCGAATTGAGTGGAATTAAATACAATATAGAATCTAGGCATAAACTAGATATAACTTACAGTACATGTATCAATATGGGGAGCTTGAATTTGCAAACGAAGATTATCGTATTTGTGTAACTATGAGAATGACAAGCATACGTATAAACAAGAAATGAATAAATATAAAGAATATTATATGACAGCTAAAAGGCAAATTAATCAATTCTTGCTATTGGATTTATACTAATACTTTTTATTTGATGTAGTAGTTATTTAATTTTGAGGATTAGACAAAGCTTGTAAAAAGAAATTCAAGGTATTATATAAATAAAATAAATAGTTAGGAAGGTTTCCGAGATGAATGAATTCATTACAAAACCCAAAATATACATGAATAGTACTTATCAAAGATATTCAGAGAGAAGACTATCTGCAGTTTTTCTTTTTACACTATTTGTTCTACCACAATACTTTGGTATCCAAGTGGGTGGATACGACCTAACGGCGTTACGTATTATGGCGATATTATTTCTCATTTACATTATTGAAAGTCGAGAGCGATTTCAAAAGTTTATAAGTATTATTGATAAAGCTCCTTTTAAACTATGTATGTTTTTCTATTTGTGTGTCTTAGCTTACACTGCAGTTTTGCGTATCAATGTAAATACTATCTTACAAACGGTGATTGAATTTACTTGTTTATTTATTGTGAGTTATATAATTCTAGAGATATATGGGGTGGAAGATTTTATTGCTCTTATAATGAAATTTTTATATGTGCTAACAATATTAGGAATAGTAGAGTTTTTTATGAAACAGACTCCGTTTGCTTATCTCGAAGCGATTCCGGGGTTATATACAGGGGGCTTTATTCGTTCTGGAGTATATCGAGTGATGGGACCATGTAATCATTCACTGGGGTATGGCCTTCTCCTAATTACTGTTTTTCCAATGGTATGCTTAAACGTAGTTACTAATAAATTGTCTATTATGCATAGACCTATTTTGTGTATCCTGATAATAATAAACATTTTTATGACGGGTTCAAGGTCAACACTTGCAGTATTTTTTTTGGAATTATTCCTATTATTTATATTTTCAGAACGAAAGCAAAAAAAAGCAATTATCCTAGGATTATCAGTCATATTGTTAATTTCAGGAGCGTATATAAGTATGTTTTTAAACACTGAAGTAGCGCAATACATAATGAGACAAGTATGTAGCGTTTTTGACTCGATTTTTGATACACAATATGCTGCTAACTTTGGTGCTGATATGAAACGACTTGCAGATAGTGCAAGAACGAGAGAACTAACTTTGCAAATTTTTAATCTTGATTGGTTAAATCCTTTGCTTGGAAGAGGTTTAAAAAGAGGGGTAACAGTGGTTATTGATGGGTGGGCAATAACATCTGTTGACAATTTTTATGTTTGTCAATATATTAGATTCGCATATCCAGGCTTGGTTTTATACGGACTTTTTATAATTATCACGGTAGTAGGAATCCTAAAAGAAGCTATAAGAAAAAAGTCTGGAATAAAGATGGTTCTCTTTATTTCTATAGTTGCATATTTTGTTAATTTATGGTTTCTGGATACCTTACAGACATTGAAGTATGTTTATATTCAGTTTGCAATATATGTAGCTGTAATCATTAAAGAGAATGCTTTGGATCCATATAATGAGACAAATCATTACAAGTATTTTAAGCAAAAAAGTAATTTGTGTATAGTTCAAATGAGGGGTAATGAAGATGAAAAAGGTCAGTGTCATAGTTCCGGTGTATAATACCGAAAAATATCTGATTAAATGTCTGGATTCGTTAGTGAAGCAGACAATAAAGGAAATCGAAATTCTAGTTATCGATGATGGTTCAACGGATGGATCTAGAAGGATTATTGAGGAATATCAAGAAAAGTATCCGGAATTAATAGTTCCATTCTATAAAGAAAATGGGGGACAAGCGTCAGCTAGAAACCTTGGAATTACTCATTCAACAGGTGAATATATTGGCTTCCTTGATTCAGATGACTTTGTTCGCTTAGATACGTTTGAGAAATTATATACGAAGGCCATCTCATCTGATAGTGATTATATTGGATGTGGATATACAGATATAATATATAGTGGTGAGTCAGAGGTAGTATTAAGGAAACTTGTCATAAATCCAATATGTAAAACAAATCGAGAAATGTTTTATGATGCAATCGTTTCACCTTTTATTAATTTTTATAAAGGGAGTATACTTCGCACAAACCAGATTTTATTTCCAGAAGGAGTTATCTATGAGGATACGGCTTTTTGGGTGAATGCGATTCCTTATTTAAACAAAATCAGCTATGTATACGAATCTTTGGCTTATCGTGTGAGGCGTGAAGGATCTACAACAAAAACATGTGATTCAAAGAAAATAGAGGATATATTTCAGGTTATTGACTCTATTTTACAATGTTATAAAGAAAGAGGTTTTGAAAAAGAATATTGGAGTGAGTTAGAGTATTTTTGTGTAAGAATTCTACTATGTAGTTCGATGAAAAGAGTAGCGCGAGTAAATGATAAATATGAGCGAAGGCGTCTAGTGAAAAAGACCTTTATGTATCTGAAAATTAATTTTAAAGATTATAAATGCAATACCTATTATAGAAGAAAGTTAAAAGACTTTTATTTGAAAAACTCTAGTGAGTGGGTTGTATGTATTTTGGTTTGGTTAAGTCATATAAAATTCTTAATTAATAGAAGGGAGTGAATCTATGAGTATTTCAGTTGTTCTTGCAACATATAATGGAGAAGAGTACTTAATAGATCAATTGGATTCACTAAGGTTACAATCGTGCGTTATTCATGAGTTGATTATTTGTGATGACGGTTCTACGGATGATACCGTAGAGATAATTAAGGACTATATTCAAAGATATAACTTAAGTGATAATTGGAAAATACATATCAATAAAAGAAACGTAGGATATGCTAAAAATTTTTATAACGGTGTACTGATGGCAACTGGTGATTACATATTTTTCTGTGATCAAGATGATATCTGGATATCAGATAAGATTGAAAAAATGGTAAATGTAATGATGGATAATAATAACATTAAACTATTATGCTGTGATTTTATCCCATTGTCATCGAGTAAGGATGCTCCTAAGATAAGGAAAAGCGTTATGAGTAGGATGACAGACAATAAGATTATCCAAAAGATTCAACTCAATTATAAGAATATATATATTGGAAGTCTCGGATGCTTGATGTGTATAACGCAGTGCTTTAAAGAGGAAATTAAAGATTATTGGTGTGAAGGCTGGGCCCATGATGATTGGGTTTGGAAATTGTCACAGTGTACTAATGGTTGTTATGTATATCATGCAAATCTAATATATAGGAGACTGCATTCTAAGAATGTTTCAATGAAGTCTTTTCATACTGTAGTGAAAAGAGTTGATTATCTTGAACAGCTACTTGTAAATGATGAGTGTTTACTACAATTTGTACTAGACAAGAAAATTCATAAAAAATATTTAAAAGTGATACAAAGAAATATAAAGGCAACTAGATTACGATTAGGATTGGTTCGTGATAGAAAGTGGATTAATATTATAAAACTTCTACCTTACAATAATTGCTACCATAGTCGGAAGTCAATCATTGTGGAACCATACCTAGTTGCTATGAAAAAATAGTTACGTATTAGTATAGAAAGTAACAAAAGTATAATTATGCAATAAACTAGTATTATGATGTAGTATTGTTTCTATGATGAAAAAATGAAAAACTTTTTAAGAAGGGGAATTATATGAAACGGAAAATATGCTTAAGTTTATTGCTGTGTACTGGAATAGTTGTATTAGTTTACTTGGGAGAAAAGCTGTATAAAAACATCGTTAATAAACCTAAAAAGAATAAGTTAAGTGAAGGCTCTTTAAGGATTAGTGAACTAAAAGAGAAATATTCCGAATATGTTATTGAACCTATAGAAAATCGATATGATACTATGCCGATTCCTGATGCATATAATACTGGTTGCAAGGAAGAGAAACTTAGTGTCAAAGTTAAGGGATCTGGCATCTATCAAGGAATTTATTTTAAAGAAAGTGGAGAAGATGTATTGTCTTTGGATTTTTTTTATCAAAATAAGAATTCTAACGAAATCATGGACATAAGAGATTTAGATTTTACCAATTACTCTAAAGTTGCGCTATACAATGCTACTAAAGTAATATCTACAAAAAAAGTAAGATTTACAAATTGTAAGTTTAATCAGTTTAGTAGTGAAAGAATAGAATCTAAAGTGTCATTTGAATTTAAGGATTGTTCATTTACCAATATTTATGGTAGTAATATATTGGCAAACAATTGTTATTTTGGGGGAACAGTCCAAGATGCCATGAATCCGATATTAAACGCTACATTCAATAATTGCTATATAAGCAACTTATCTCATTATTCTTCACAGGTTATACACTCAGATGGAACACAAATATATGGATATAAAGATGTAGTTGCTGGAAACATATATTTCAATAACTGTCGATATGAAGTACCTAATATTCTGTATACGAATAATTTGGCAAAGATTAACACCTGTATAGGAGTTATGTTAGAATTTAGTGATGCTGCAATAATACATTTTAATAATTGTATTATTAATGGTGGAGGATATAGTATTTATGCTACTACATCAAAAGGATATATTATAAAAAATATCTTATTTAATAATATACAAGTAGGCTCGGCCAAATTATATGGAGATATATATCCTAGGATTGCGGATGGAGTTTCTTTTCATAATGTAACATCGACTTCTAGTCTTTTCGTAGGTAGTGTGTGGAAGGATAAAAGAAAGGTGTATTTCAGTGTTACAAATGATACTTCAGTAGATCGAGTTTTAATTGTTCAAACGAATAGAAATGTATATAGATTTGAGATACCAGCTTTTCCTAATATGAAGACTATGAAAAAGGATAGTCTAACGTTTGATGATTTACCAATTGATAAGATTTATTCTATTGAGGAAAATCCTAAATGGATTGTATGTTATGACGGTGTAAAGAATAATAAAAATCAGATTCGATTTGTAAATTGGAGTAAAGAAAAAGTTTATATTTGGAAAAATATTGATAAGAAATCTGAGCAGGGAGCAGATGATACAGTTGTACTAAACAAAATAATAGAGTGTATAAAAGAGTTATCAGTTGGCTTGCTAGATAGTAAAGAATTGAGTGTAAGGTTAAAACAGGACAAAACTATAATTCAAGGTAGATGTGGAACTGGGATTGAGTTCTTCTTATCGCAATGTGGAGTACTTGTATTATCAGGTTCTGGTTCAACATATAACTACCATTCTAAGAAAGCAACACCTTGGGATAAACACAAATCTTCTATTGTAGCTGTTATTGTTGAAGAAGGGATAGAAAATTTGGGCAATGGCTTGTTTGAACGATCTTCTCATTTGGAACGGGTTAGTGTGGGAATGGGTGTGAGTAAAATTGGTTCAAATGTGTTTAATGGATGTGGAAATCTAAAAGAGATATCGTTCCCTAAATCACTTAAAACAATTGGAAGTTATGCATTTAATGGGACAAAAAGTATTGATGTGTTATATGATGGTACGGATGAAGAGTGGGGGGGAATTGTGATAGGAATAAAGAATGGTAAGATTGACAATGCAAAGACTGTCTGTATAAGAAGTTGAGATGTGGAAGCTATTGCAGTATTGGCAATTTATTTCGATGATTATTTCTATTAGATTTATTGCAAGGCATATTTTGCAGGAGGTCTGTTTATCAAAGCTAAATCTGTGCATGCATCACAAATATAGTTAAATTATATTAGAAGTTATTACCCTCCTTTAGATGAGCTATGTAAAGGAGGGTAATAACTGTATTAATATAATGTAATATTTTTGAACTCGGAGTTTTCAGTTATCATTGCTAGAAAATTTGTACTTGGTAAGTTTATTATTAATAATTTTTTATCTTTGTGGTGAATATTACAGGAATAAAGAAAAGGAGTATTATGAAAGTTTCAGTTATTGTACCTGTGTATAATTCTGAGATCTGGTTACAACGTTGTATTCAAAGTGTTTTAGATCAGACGATGAATGATTTTGAACTTATACTTATTGATGATGGTAGTACGGATTCTTCGGGGAAAATTTGTAATCATTACGAAAAACTAGATTCGAGAGTTAAGGCTATTCATAACATCAATCAAGGTGTAAGTAGAACACGTAATATAGGAATAGATATAGCCCAAGGGGATTATATTCTTTTTGTTGATAGTGACGATTACATAGAGAAGAACATGTTGGAACGTATGACTACCCAAATTGAGAAAAGTAAATCAGATTTATGCATTTGTGGCTTTCAATATTATTTTCTACAAAACGAGAAAAGAATTGGAAACACACCATTATCTTCATTCTCTGGGAGTAGTGCTGAGTTTTATCATAATATGTTTTTGCAGTTATACGAAGGTTTTTTTATTAATGCACCATGGAATAAGTTAATTAGTAGAAAACTTATAATTGAAGGTAACATTCGGTTTAATAACAATATAACAATATATGAGGATATTTCATTTTGTATGCAACTGTTGTTAATAGCAAATCATATTTGTGTAATAGATGAAGCGTTATATATATATGTATTAAAGGAACAAGGAAGCTTAGTATCTCATATATATAAAAACCATTATGAGGGATACGAATATTTTTATAACCTATTAAAAAGGTATCTTGATTTACAGAATGCAACGGAAGAAATGCGATACAAGCTCCATACTTACTATGTAGAACGATCACTGAGTCTTTCTATTCAGATATATAAGCGAGCTGGAAAAAATATTAATACTTATGATTTAAACCGTAAAATATTTAGCAGTCAATCTTTTAATGAGGCAACGTTTCATTTAAATAAAATGAGTAAAAAAAGGCAGTTTCAGCTCTTTTTAACTTCACACAAGCTAATATATTTATACCATCTTATATGCTTTTTATTGTATCGTATAAATCCCTACTATATATACAAAAGAGCTATAAAATTGTAAAGTTATAGACAGTAAATGTATGATTTTAAAGATCAAGGTAAAAAGCAATGCTTGGAGAACGAGGTTGTAGGCACAGTGATTTTCTTGGGGCCTATCTACGCACATAAGGAGTTAAACTGATTTTATGTTAGGTTAAATTAAATCCATTCTATTTAGGTTTACAAAATAAGAAGAAGGGAAGACAGCATATATCCATATAATAGTGATAAGAAGCGTCAGAGATTAATATATGACAGAAAATATGAAAAAATATATGAAAAAGAGACAAGTGTTAATTCGATCATATACTGCCAATAATCTAGGAGATGATCTAATGGTTTACATATTAATACACAATTTTCCCAATGTAGATTTTTATACCGATAACTATTATGATTTTAGTACTATTCTAGACGATATTAATAATTATAAAGCTCTTCCTCTAATTCATAATCAGTGGTTTGAACCATTGAATAAATTATTACGCTTTTTATTTTCTTTCAGAGTTCAGACGACGGTTGAAATAGGGGGTTCTATTTTTATGTTCCCAGAGGCAACACAGCAAATAGTGAAACGGTTAAAAAGACAGAACCGAAAAAATTACTTTATTATTGGTGCTAATTTTGGACCCTATAGCGATGAAGAGGACAGGCAATTAGGGTTAACATTGTTTCAGAAGATTAACTCGGTTGTATTCAGAGAAAAGTATAGTTATGATTTGTTTCCAGAACTAACGAATTCCGACTATGCTGCGGACATAGTTTTTAATTATCTTCCGAAAACGAATATAGAGCAAAAAGATCAGATAGTAATATCAATTGTTAACTATACAAGGTTTAAAAATGGGGAGTCCTATGTCAAAACAATCATAGAATTAGCCGAGTATTATATGTTGCAGAATAAGAAAGTAATCTTACTATCTTTTTGTGAAACAGAAGGTGACGATATAACAAGCAATAGAGTGGAAACCTACTTTCGAGTGAATAGGAGAGAGTATGCTAATCAGTTAACGACCCATACACATAAAAGGCTGAAGGATTCTTTAGAAATTATCCAAGAATCGCAAATTATTATAGCTTCTAGGTTTCATGCTATGATCTTGGGTTGGATTCATAGAAAACAAACGATTGTACTTCCATATTCTAATAAGTTCACGAATGTTATTCAAGACCTCTTCCCTGAACAAACTTATTTTATGATTGAAGATCTAGCTGATGTTACGATAGGAGATATTGTGAATAGTTATTTCGTTGCGGATGAAAACAGACTGAATCAATATAAAAGTGAGGCTTATAAGCATTTTGCAAAATTGGAGCAGGCGCTATTGGAAGATTTTAGCTAATGGATACTTCATGTGCCAGCTTTTTAACTATTGAGAGTAATAAGTTCAAGGTTTTTGTGAGTAACTTTGCTTATCATATTATTATACCTCGATTATTCACGGCGATAGCAATAAGGTTAGTAAATTTTTAAAGGAGTCAATGGGCTTAGAGTAAACCCATAAGTGAAAATGAAAATAGAACGTACTAAAAATGCAACACGAAACATCTTTTTTGGAACAATATTAAAAGTATATCAAATAGCAGTTCCTTTTTTTATGAGAACAGCAATGATCTATTTACTTGGTATTCAATATTTAGGACTAAATAGCTTATTTACTTCTATTCTTCAAGTACTTAATTTGGTAGAACTTGGAGTCGGATCAGCTATGGTATTTTCTATGTACAAGCCTATTGCTGAAGGTGACCACATGATGATATGTGCATTAATGAAACTGTATAGAACTTACTACAGAATCATTGGAATAGTTATTTTGGTAATAGGCTGTATGCTTCTTCCTTTTTTGCCTTATTTGATTAAGAGTGAGGTACCAACGGATATAAATATATATGTATTGTACATGATGAATCTTTTTGCCACAATTCTTACATATTGGCTTTTTGCTTATAAAAACAGTATTTTGCAAGCTCATCAAAGGAATGATATAGCCATCAAAATTACAATTATTACAGATACAGTGAAATATTCATTGCAGATTATAGTATTGGCAGTATTTAATAATTATTATTATTTTGTTATTGTAATTCTTTTTATTCAAATAATATCAAATATAATTACGGCGCATTTTGCAAACAAGTTATATCCACAATACCAACCCATAGGTGTGTTAGATAAAAGTGAACGCCATAGAATCAATAAACGAATTCGGGATTTGTTTACTTCAAAAGTCGGCGGGATAGTAGTAAATTCTACGGATACAATAGTAATATCTGCTTACTTAGGGCTTACAACGTTAGCGATATATCAAAACTATTTTTATATTATAACGGCGGTTTTAGGTTTAGTAAGTATAATATTTGCTTCGTGCACAGCCGGAATAGGAAACAGTTTAGTTACTGAAACAAAAGAAAAAAACTATGATGATTTTAAAAAAATCACCTTTATGATTGCATGGTTAGCAGGTTGGTTTACTGTGTGTCTATTATGCCTCCTCCAACCATTTATGGAAATTTGGGTAGGTAAGGATTTAATGATTGGATTTACAGCGATAATATGTTTTTGCGTTTATTATTTTGTGTATGAGATTAATCAATTGCTAAACTTATATAAAGATGCTGCTGGTATGTGGCATGAAGATAGATTTCGACCTTTAGTAACAGCATTAACTAATTTGGGACTTAATTTAATACTTGTAAATTTTATTGGAATCTATGGAGTTATTTTATCTACTGTCCTTTCCACAATTTTAATTGGTATGCCATGGTTGTTACATAATTTATTTACAGTTATCTTTAAATTTAATGCAAAGCAATACATATTTAGACTATTTCAATATGTGCTTATTACTGGTCTAATATGTATGATAACCTATTTTATCATGAGATTTTTACCTGATACAGGAAACATAGTTTTTATCATAAAAATGTTCATATGTTGCGTTGTTCCTAATATCTTATTTTATTCTGTTTTTAAATTTTACCCTGAATACAAAGATGCAAAAAAAATGATTTTGAGAATGGTAAAAGAAAATAAGAATGTTATATGATAGCGAAGGCTTTTAGTATGCACAGGTGGATAAAGATATATGTATTAATTGTTGTTTTCGTGAGAAAGCATGCCCAATCATACATACGGAAAAGGACCTATACCAGGAACGTCATAAGGTGAAAATCCACTAAGAATAGCATATAGAGGATTCAAGTTTTATTATTGTGAATAAGATACTTTTAGTAATAAGATAAATTACAGATGGGATTTTTTAGTAAAAATTTTATAAGTAATGTAAAGGAGAGATGAATTATGTATTCAGAAACAAGTGTGGTTAAGCTAATAAAGAAATTAGATGTAACTGATTTATCAGGGGAAAAAGTAATGATTGATTTTAGTACTGGTAAATACTTTTTATTAAAAGGTGTTGCTAATGATATTTGGGATTTTATTCAAGATCCTATAACAATTGGTGAAATTTTACAAATGGTCTTGTCGGAGTATGAGATTGATGAGGAGACATGCAGGGAAGCTGTCAAGCAATTTTTACAGCAGTTAGTAGACTATCAGTTTATTGAAATAATCTAAAATAGCTCAAGTTTGAAAACGAGCAAACAAGTAGATTTAATTAGATTTAACAATACATAGTTTTGAGTAATAAGAAAAGGAAATTTACGGATGTATAGATTACTTTATAACTTTATATTTTTTAATAGATATAAAAAAATAACTATCCTGGCAACCTTTTATTCATTAGTCTATAGAGTTAAGATAATACTCATTCCAATGAATAAGTTAAAGCAACAGTTCGGTATATTAAATGCGGAATCAAAGATAGATGATTCGGTTGATAATTATATATATGCTATGAAAGTGGGGAATGTAGTTAGTAGAGTATCAAAAAGAACACCGTGGGAAACGAAGTGTTTGGTACAGGCATTAACTGCTCAGAAGATATTGAAGCGAAGGGGCATAAAGACAACGTTGTACTTAGGAGTAAAAAAGGAGACGAATGATTCATTGTGTGCCCATGCATGGTTAAGGTGTGGGAAGTGTCAGATAACTGGTGGAGACGGAAGTGGTTATGTCATGTTAGCTAAATTCTGTTCTAAGTAGATACTTTTTGGATACTAGGAGGTGTATGATGTCTGCGATTTGGGGAGTTATTAACTTAAAAGGTAATACTATTTCTAGCAGATTAGTTTGTAGTATGCAGGAAGCATACAAGCATTGCAAGATAGATGCATTTTGGACGAATAGCGTACAAAATGTTGGAATGGGATGTGGTCTACAATATTTCACAAAAGAAGCAGAGGAGGAAGTGTTACCTTATTTTGATGAAAAAAATGGGGTTTACTTTACTGCGGATTGCTTACTAGATAATCGTGAAGAACTAATGAGCAAGTTGGATGTTGTAGACAGGGATGTTCCAGATGGGGTGTTGATCTACAACGCATATCTTCGGTGGGGAAATAGTTGTGTAAATTATCTATTAGGGACTTTCGCATTTGTAATCTACGATAAAAATAAAGAAGAGGTGATTATTTTTAGTGATCATGTTTCGAGCAGAGTAATATATTACACGGTCCAAGATGGAGTTGTGTATTTTTCTTCTTTAATTGAGGGGATAAAGATCGCATTGAATGGAAAGATAACTAAGAACGATAGATGGATTGTTGATTATCTAGCAATGAATAACATAGTGATGATTTCAGAACCAATAGAGACACCATACAAAAACATATGTAAGGTAGAAGCTGGTAGCTATATGGTGATTAGTAAAAACAATAAAACGTCCATTGAATATTGGAATCCTACTAAGATGGCAAAAAAACGTAAGAATTACTCTGAAACAGAATTTAAAAAGGAGTATTTAAATCTATTCAATCAGATAATAAAGAATCAAACAAGGACAAATTCGGAAGTAGGAGTTTTATTAAGTAGTGGATTGGACTCTTCAGCAGTTGCTTGTATGGCAGCTATCAGTTTAGAAAAGTATAAGAAGAAGTTATTTAGTTTTACCTCTATTCCGCTAAAAGAATTCAAAAATACAAACGAAGATTATTATATATCAGATGAAGCTAGTGGCGTTGAACTAATATGCAACCATTACAAAAACATCATACCAACCTTTGACCGGTATGAAGGAAGAGACACATTTTCTGAGGTGGACTATCTATATTCGTTACTTGAAATACCATATAAATCAACACAAAATTTAGTGTGGTTAGATGATATCCTAGACAAGGCAAGACAGGGAGGGTGCCGTATAGTATTGACTGGTCAATATGGGAATATTACCATATCTTTTGGTGATATTATGCTGCTCTTAGATTATGATTTATTGAAAGGGAAGTTGAAAAAATTTTATAAGGAATTTACAACATTCAGCAAAAAACATAATTTTAGTAGAAAGAAATTTATGAAGTTCTATTTCAAGAGAGTCTGTAGTTCGGTTAATATCTTACGCAGTTATAAGGCGGATTTTTATGAGAATGTATATGTGAATCCGAAGAAAGCAGAGCAGTTTAAAACAAAAATTCGTTTTAAAAAACAAGAATTAAACTCTCAAAAAATAAGATTAAATGAATTTCATAGAATGCAAAAATCTATGAAAAACAATGTGGCATTATCTCAAATGGGGGAATCAGAAACTAAATTTGGACTTACACATGGGATAATAATGAGAGATCCTACAAGAGATAAAAGAATGATTGAATTTTGTATGAGTATTCCAATGGAATTATTTGTAAGCAATGGGTTAGATAGGAAGTTAGTGCGTGGATATATGCAAGGAATTGTACCAGATGAAATTCTTAACGTAGTATTTCAACGAGGCTTGCAAAGTGCGGATTGGTTGCATCGATTAGGTAAGAGATGGGATGGTATATATGAAGAAATAAGAAGTGCGTGTATATGGGAAGGTATTAGTCTATATTTGGATAAAGAAAAGGTAGGGGATCTGCTCAGTAGAAATGTAAAGATTACTGAACAAACAAATGAATTGGATATCCGTCGTTTGATAAATATTTATGTTCTAAGCAAATATTTAATGTCCAATTTTTATTAAGTCAAGTTGAACTATAGTAAGTATTTTAACCATAATGCGTGAAGGGGGAAAAGAGGTGGAAAAACCAGTATATTACCTAAGGATGTATGATATGATAATTAAATCTGATATTTCGATAATAGAGGGAGTAGAGGTTTTAGAGGAATGTAGTGTAGACGTTAGAATTAATCTAGAGGAAATTCCAAAACAAATAAAAGAACTAATTGATCAGGGAGAAGTGCAGAAGTTAGAGAAAGAGAAGGCATGGTTTATTGTCCCTGACATTGCTTTTTTCTACATATATGATGGAAGTAATATTATTTGTTCTGTTTTCGAAGGCGCTTTGATGCATGATGTTGTGGCATATCTTTTGGGATGTGCCTTCTGTTTTATTTTTATTCAACGAGGTCTAACACCATTACATGGATCGGCGCTTATTGTAAATAATAAGGGCTTAATTATCACGGGTAGAAGTGGGGCTGGGAAATCTTCATTAACTGCAGCGTTTCTCCAATCAGGTTACCCATTTTTAGCGGATGACGTAGCTGTATTATCTTTGGAGAAGAATAAAACGAACATAATACCATCATTTCCAGAACAGAAGTTGTGCAGAAATGTAGCATTGGGTATGGGGTATGATATAAATTCACTTAGATATTTAGGGGAAGAGAAGGATAAGTTTGCTGTTCGATTGGATAAACTTTTCTGTAGTTCAAAAATTGAGTTAGGTGCAATCGTAGAAGTGATACCTCATACTAATAAAGAGTTAGAAATACATGAAATAAGAGGACATGATAAAATAGGTACGTTCATTCGGAATATATTTCAAAGTTTTATATACGAAGAGATTGGGTTATCCGTGGATACGATGAAAAGATTTCTTAATATTGTTGAAAAATTACCAATGTACCGTATTCTTAGACCTGAAAATGATGATACAATTCTAGTACAGAAAGAAAAGTTGTTAGAGATGCTAGTAAATACGAATTGTATGTAATTGAAGTATATATTAAGTGTTACAATACTGTTAGAAAATTTTACAAAATATATGTTGTATTGTATGCTTTAGAAAGTAACAAAATATTGCAAGGAGGGATTTATGATGAAGAATTGGAATAAACCAGAAATTGTTGAACTTACCATTTCTATGACAGCTTGTAGTCCAAAAACATCCAGTAAAGAGGATCAAGTGTGGTGTGATGAGCATGATTTTGGTCCACATATTCAAGGTGAATGTACAGCACAAAATGGATGGAAACCAAGCGGACGCTAGTTTGAATAACTGAATATAGGTAAGAATAAAGGCATTAGAGTGTATAAACATTTTAATGCTTTTATTCTTATTTTATATAAAAAACATATAATGATGGGTGTTTGGATATGTATGTAATAAAAAGATTATGTTTACTATAATTAGTCAATGTGAGTTGGGAGGTACTTATGGTAATACAAGATGGTTATACAATAAAAGATATCGTTGGAAATAAGGTTATTATTCCAATTGGACAAAATATAATCGATTACAAATCAATTCTTCATTTGAACGAGAGCGGTGCTTATATTTTGAGTCAATGTTCTGAAGAAATTACATATGAAGAACTACTACAGAAATTGATAGAAGAGTATGATCCAGAAGAAAGTGAAATAGAGAGACTTAAAAAGGATTTGGATGACTTTCTTAGTAGTGCAAGAACATTAGGAGTTATTGTATAGGGGAAGAGATGAGAAAATTTAGAATTGCCGATGTTAATTTAATCATTCAAGCGAGTGATTCATACATTCATAAGGATCTAAGTTGTTTTGAGACGAGGGAAGTCGTCAATCATGAAATCGGAGATATTGTATGTGTGGTTCAAAGAGAACAACAGACAAGGACTTTGATGGAAGGAAAGATTATCATTGATTCGGAATATCTTAAGGTTTTTGAAGTAGGAGATGATTTATGGTTAGAGTATCCTACGGATAGATATTGTATTCTTGTCAGTTTAAAGCCTGCGGATGGACAAGCATATTGTTATATCCAAAATCTAGAGGAAGACAGTAAGGAACTAGAAGTAGACGTATGTAATTGCTTGTTCTATGTTTACCGAGATATATTTTTCTTCTTTGCTCAGCTACAAGGAAGAATCGCGGTACACTCCTCATCGATTCTGTATAAGAATAAAGCGTATGCTTTTTCTGCAAGTGCAGGAACGGGTAAGACAACGCATACTAATTATTGGATGGATGAGTACGGGGTAGAAATTTTGGATGGAGATGTTTGTATGGTGTATCCTAAAGGAGATAAGGTCTATGCATATGGTCTTCCATGGGCTGGAACATCGGGGAGATTCATAAACCGACGTGCGGAACTTGGGGGTGTAATTTTTATATCGCAAAGTACTCATAACCATGCAGGTATTTTAAAATACTTTGACGGTGTGATTCAGTTATGTGCTAGATGTTTTACCCCAACGTGGACAGGAAATATGGTGGATATGAATTTAGCAACATCGGGACGGATTGTTGCTAGAGTGCCCATATTTTACTTTGGTTGTTTACCAAATAGGGATTCGGTAGAGACGATCAAAGATCTTATAGATGCTATTTAATGAGGAGAGCTAACTATGTTAGAGCGATGTATTAGTTTTTTTAAGGACTGGAGGAACCAGTCTAGTTATTTTCGTTGGTTAATGAAGTATACGAAACCTTATGCGCCATATTTAGGTTTTATGATAATGATAACTACCGTATCCTCATTATCAGGAGTTGTACTTGCTGTAATTAGTCAAAAGATTATTGATGGAGCCTCCAATGATGGGACATTTCTTCCCCAGATTGGAGTGTATATTGGTATCATGGTCATTGGACAAGTATTGAATATTGTGGGTTCCTTGATATCTGTAGTCATTGATGAGAAGTTCTCGTTTGGTATTCGCAAGCAAGTATATGATAAAATCCTGAATACGAAGTGGATGGACGTATCAAAGTATCATACAGGGGATTTGATGACTCGGTTAACAAGTGATACAAATGAAATTGCCAATGGAATTGCAAACACATTACCAACAATGATTATGTTATTTGTTCAGTTGGTAGCTACTTTTTTTACGTTGTTTGCTTATAATAAATTACTAGCATGTTTTGCATTAATGATTGCTCCGATTGCCATTCTCGTGAGTTTTGTATTGGGAAGAAAGCTAAAAACATTGCAAGTGAAGGTACAGGAGTCAGAATCTACTTATCGCTCCTTTATTAATGAGAGTCTTAGTAATCTAATGATTATTAAGACTTTTTGTGATGAGGATTATTCTTCGAACCGGCTTTCAGAACTAAGAACTGAGCGATTTCGTTGGGTGCTAAAGAAAAGTAGAATGGGAATTGCTACCTCGACGGTCTTGAATGTTACCTTTCAACTTGGGTACCTTGTTGCATTTGTATATGGAGTTTTATGTATCTCCCGAGGAGAAATTACGTACGGTACTATGACGGTTTTTTTGACGTTGGTGAACCGGGTGCAAGCACCTCTTCTCGGACTTGCAAATTGTATACCGCAGATTGTATCGGTTCTTGCATCGTCTGGTCGTGTAATTGAGATTCAGAATTTATCCCAGGAAGAGAGAATCGATACCGAGATCGTACCAGAAAAGGTTGGGGTAGTAATCAATAAGGTTTCCTTTGGCTATAAGAATGATACCGTGTTGGATTCCGTTGATACCGTGATACATCCGGGAGAGTTCGTAGCTATCGTGGGAGAATCTGGATGTGGAAAGACAACATTAATTCGATTACTAATGTCATTTGTGAATGCCAATGAAGGAAATATTAAATTTTTTGATGGGTTAGATTATGATGAAGATGTGAATGCAAATTCAAGAAAATTTATTTCCTATGTACCACAAGGGAATACACTATTTAGTGGAACCATTGCAAGTTGTGTACGGATGGGGAAACGTGATGCAACGGAGCAAGAAATTATTGACGCATTAAAGGTTGCTGCTGCGTATGAGTTCGTAATGGAATTACCACTAGGAATTGAGACTGTGATTGGGGAAAAAGGACATGGACTATCAGAAGGACAGGCCCAAAGAATAGCCATAGCAAGAGCTGTCATACATAAGGCTCCTTTTCTAATCTTGGATGAAGCTACTTCTTCCTTGGACGAAGTAACTGAACTTAAGGTATTGGAAGGAATTCGAAACTTCCAACCATTTTTGACCTGTATATTAATTACACATCGTAGATCCGTTCTTAAGTATTGCCATCGTGAGTTGAAGATCCAAGACAAGTCTATGAGTGAGTTAAATCTTGCTTTTGAGGGTTGAGGATTTGTATTATCGGATAAAAATGTATAATATATGTAATTTTCTTACATTCGAAGTAATAATTTAGAATTCTTATAAAGATAACGTTAGGGAGAGGAACTATATGGGAAAGTTTAATCGCGGTGCTAGTACAAATTTAACTCATATTGTAAGTGATTGTTTCTTTTGTTTTGTGGCATTCTTGTTTTCTGGTCTGTTTATTAAGAATATAGATGACCTAAACTTTAAACCGTATGTATTAACCTGTTTAATTTATTTAGTAGTTTATATCTTATGTAGTAAGGATTCTAGATTGTACAATATTACTACTTTTTTTTACATTGATCGAATTTTGCGGTATGTAACGAAGTCTTTTTTTATTGCTTCTGGTGTAACCTCTACGGCTTTATTCTATATTGGAAATACAAGCATATATAAAGAGTTTTATATTGCGTTTATAATAAGTTCCTATACGTTGTTTATTATAAGTGCATTTGTATCTCGTTATATAGTGAAGCATGCCTTTCGTCAAGCGCCGAGAACTCTATTGATTGGTGATTACGAGAAATTTAAGTTGTTTCAACGTTTTCTTCGAAAGAGTAACTTCGAGATTAACTTCATTGGTTTTGTTAGTTTAGAAAATAATAATGATGAGCATTATCTAGGTAGTATTGATGAACTCGAGACCATAATCCATATTAATGGTATTGATCAAGTTTATATCATGAACGAGAGAGAGCAAGAATTGAATCTTCAACCATATATTAATATGTGTATGGAGATAGGGGTAACAGCTCGTATAATTATGAATAATTATAGTGCGGGTGCCGCTCAAAGTTATGTTAGTTGTGTGGGAACATATCCAGTGATTACTTATCACAGGGTATCACTTAATGCAAGTTCGCGAGCATTAAAAAGAGTAATTGATATTATTGGTAGTATTGTCGGGATTGTACTGTCTTCACCATTTATGCTTTTGGTTGCGATCGCTATAAAATTGGATTCTCCTGGACCAATTATATTCAAGCAGTGCAGGATTGGTCTAAATGGGAGACAATTTAATATGTATAAGTTTAGAAGTATGTGTAGTGATGCAGAAAAGTTGAAGAAAGGACTTATGGCTAAGAATGAAGCATCGAATAGCTGTATATTTAAAATAGTAGATGATCCTCGAATTACGAAAGTAGGAAAAATCATTCGAAAAACAAGTCTTGATGAGTTGCCTCAGTTTTTTAATGTATTAATAGGGAATATGAGTTTGGTAGGTACGAGACCACCAACACTGGATGAGGTTGAGAATTATGAACGAAGTCATTGGAGGAGAATGAGCATTAAACCAGGGATTACCGGCATGTGGCAGGTGAGTGGGAGAAGTTCAATTACGGACTTTGATGACATTGTGGAGTTGGATACTGAATATATTGATGGATGGAATGTGGTTATGGATATGCGTATTATGTTGAAAACAATATTTCAAGTTATTTTACGTAGAGGAGCATGTTAAAGAGAAACGTTATGATTTATAAAAAGAGTGTCAATTTACTGAAAGTATTTTTAACACAGAGCAATGTCTTGTTTATATTATTAGGTTAAGAGTGGCTTAAGTAATGCTAATAAACACTACCGTTGTTTATTAAGATCTAAAACCATGATTCATGTCGAAAAAACCATGATTCATGCATCGTATGGTTATTTAGGAATATTTTTTGATATATTTATTTATGAGTTAATCCAGATACAAGAAAAAAGGAATCCTCTTGATACAACCAAACATAAAACGGAGGAACTTCGCCACTCCGCTAGTCCCCAGCGGTTTTGGCGAAATTCTATGACAAAGGTGGCAATTATGTCGCTGAGGATTCCAATTCCAATATTCTCGCAATAAGGTAGATGTAAAATTCGAGGATATTACTAAGGAGTATTTGGTTGGACTACTGGAGCACGTATTCCAATATCAAGGTTTGGTTTTTGAGAATTCTGTTGGCATTGCAGGAGTGGACGTAAAATTGACACTGGATGACGTGCTGTACCAAGAAGGTGATTGAGGGCTATCCGGTCAGCGCCGTACGGCCTGAGATCACCATGACTTGTTTTTAGAAGATACCATGGTGCCCCTCATGATCTACTCATGTGATTATAAATAGCAGATAATATGGTTAAGAAAGAGATTATGTAGTGGCTTGAAATATAAACCAGCCATCCTTAACCGAAAACCGGTATACACCGCCATGCTTTTCAACGATAAGAGCCATGCTTTTTGTTCCAAAACCATGTCCTTGTTTTTTTGATATAGGTAATCCCTGATAGATAATCGGTTCTGTCTGATACCTGTTACGAATGTCAATGCACAGTTTGTTATTCTTGGAATACACACGCAGGTGGATAATGCGCTTTTCGCGATCCGATATGTGTTCAGAGGCCTGTATGGAGTTTTCCAAAGCGTTTGACAGTAGCGAACATAGCTCAGTGTCACTAAAAGGAAGGAAGTCAGACAGCTTTGCATCTACCATTAATAGGATTTCCGATTGTCTTGCTTTGGTGGAGAAAGAAGACAAAATTAGATTAACAGTTTCGTTTTCGCAAAAACGTATGGGTGTGATGGCATCCATGTCGGACTGGGCAGTTTGTAGATACTCTTTGATCTCCTCTATTTGCCCTTTAGACGCCATTCCTTGTAAAAGAGAGAAATGGTGTCGCATATCGTGACGATAGGTTGCGGCATTTTGCTGTAACTTCCGCAAAGAAGCAAACTCTGTTTTCGCTAGCCGAAACTGCGAATCTAGCATGTCACGCTCTCTTTGGAGTGTTGCTTGTTTTAGTGTCTCTGTGTAATAAAGGAGGACAAACACAAAATAGAAAACAGATACGGTTGAAGGCATGAACTGTACCGCCCATTTCGTCCCTCGGTAAAGTACATCGGTGTAGATGGTGGTAGTGTAGTCGAACACATAGTAAAATAGTGGTACACCACCTAAAAACAAGCAAGATTTTATAGATATCTCCATGAGCTGTCGTACAGAGCCGGCCACATATCTTTTTATGAAATAATAGGATAGAAATACAGCCACAATATAAAATACATGGTCTGCAAGTCGACTGCCTAAAGCAGCTCCTGTAAGGAAACCGACCCAACGTGGTGCTTGACAGCACAGATAACCGGAAAGCACACTGATGGCGGATATATGAAACGGCTGCTTAAAATATAAAGTAAATATTAAAATTAATGGCAGATGAATAATCAGTGGATACAGTTTTGCTGTCAAATCCAAACCTAAGAGCCACCAGCAAGCGGTTTGTACGATAAGAAAAAATATACAGAGTAAATGAAGGATTGACCTGTTTTTTTGTGTAAGCTCTATTCCTGCAAAGAGAACTGACACCGCTAAACCGAAGATAAGAGAAAATCCAAATCGTAGGAGCCCGATTACCGTTACCATATTAAAGCACCTCTTTCCATTGCTTATACCTCTTTCATTTGATAATTTAGATACTGCATTTTCATCTCCTTTGCCTTACTTTGTGCAATCGGGACAAAGGAGAGGGTCTGTAAGGTAATCTGATGATTTTCAATGGTATCCACATACTGCATATTCACAAGATAAGAACGGTGGGGTTTGAGAAAGCATCCATATTTCATAAGATTGTTGCAGACAGAGGAAAAAGGTTCTATACATTCGATTACCTTGCCGGAGCGAAGATGATATAACACATTTCTTCCAATGACTTCAGCAAAAACCAAATTGGAAATCAGTATTTTTTGAATTCCCTCATTGCTCTTTACAATAAACGCATCCTCACTTTTATCTGCTTTGATTCGTTCTAAAATTTCGTCAAAGGTAAAGAAGAGTTTTTCTTTTGAAATAGGTTTTAGTACATAGTTAATGGCTTTCACTGAATAGCTTTCCAAAGCAAAATCCGGCGATGATGTAAAAAACAAAATCTGTGCAGTTTTGTCAAAATCACGGATTTCTTTAGCGACATCAATGCCATTAAAGCCAGGCATTATAATATCCATACAGTATATATCAAACCGCTTCCCTTTTTCTAAGGCCGAAACTAACTCAAATCCGTTTGGAAAAACAGCGTAATCAAAGCTATAATTTTTTGATGTTCCATATTGATTGATAAGCTGTACCATATTGGATAGTTCGTCAATATTGTCATCACAGACCGCAATCTGTAGCATAAACACTCCTCCGTATTTGAACTGTATTATATTTCAAGTTAAGTTTACCATAAAGGTTGAATTTCTTAAACCATGATTCATGTCTAAAAAACATGTTTCATGCAGCAGACGGTTTTTTCGTTGAATATTCTGATAATTATTGATAAAAAATAGAATCTCTTTGCGTAATAATCTTTGTGAAAGAGGAGCAACATTTTGAAAAAACAACTTATATGCATTTTGCTTACCCTATGCATGACAACTTTAAGTATTGAAGCGAGCGACTATATCCTTTCCCATGATGATGGCAATGTACCGGTATTTCTTGACCATGGCGATGATGGGCCGCGTTATGTCTGTTCCATTTACTGATACACTCATTCCTTCTAAATCAATTTGCATTTCTCTGTAGGTAATGACTTTCTTTTAGATTTTATCCGCTCTATCTAATACAAGTTCAATTTTTCTAAGCAGTATTGGAACAGAAAAGGGCTTTGTAATATAATCATCAACTCCGCATCAAAACCTTTTAACTGGTCAGCTTCAGAACCAAGAGCCGTGATCATAATTGCCGGATATAATTGTTTTCTTCTTAGAAAAACTTCAATATTCTTCCAATATCTAAATCATCTTCAATAATTAAAATATTCATAGATTAATTCAACTCTTATACAGTATACAAGTTTTAGGGATAAATTTCGATATAGTTTCGATATATTTTCCTTATATATCAAAATTTTACAGTTTAAGACATACGTCCAATTAAATATAACACTTGTAAGTGGGCAACTATTTAAGCGTATTGCTAAGTTAGGCACAGAAGCAAGCAATAAAGAGGAATATGTGGGAAAAGCTCATTACATAAAAAATATGCTAAATTTCTTTTTTTATTGACAAATCATAACATCCTTGCATATAATATTTTAATTCATATAAAACATATATGAATAGTCTATATTATAACAGGAGGTAATTTTTATGAAAAGCAATTTTAAATTAACGCAAAAAAATCACAACAAGGATAGTTTCATGTGTTGCTCCTGTTGCTGTTGTTGTAATTCTTAAACAATATAAAACAATGAATATTTAAATTAAGAAGGAGACAATCATGACTATAGATTTGTTAGCATTAGGTGCATTAGGAGCAGCCATTATTCTAATTGGCGCATTGGTATTTTTAAGAAAAAAGAATATGGATTTTGGACTTAGAACGATTATAGCTTTAATTTTTGGATTAGGTTTAGGAATAGGATTTGCAGGCCATACCAATTACGTACAGCTTATTGGAGCTGTATACGCAAATGTTATTTCTGCATTTGTAGTACCACTTTTATTTTTTAGTGTTATTTCAAGTGTTGCACAGTTGGAGAATATACACAAATTGAAAAAAATAGGCGTTAAGAGTATTGGATTATTAACATCAACTACATTTATTGCCGCAACCGTAACAATAATAGTTTCATTAGCTTTTGGCATTGGAAAGAATGCTTTAATAACGCTTCCTACCGATTATAAAGCGAAGGAAGTGCCAGCAATTACACAGGTAATCGTTGATCTATTTCCAAAGAACTTTTTTGCGCAAGCATCATCTAATACAATTGTCCCAGTTATAATATTTTCTTTATTTATTGGTATAGCTGTAGTAGCACTTTCCACGAGAGATCCAGAGGGGGTCAAACCTTTTAAAGCTTTTGTTGATTCCACTTCCAAAGTTATTAATACAGTAATATCATTTATTATTGAATTTACCCCATATGCAGTATTAGCTTTAGTTGCTAATGCGGTTTCTAATAATGGAGCAGACAAATTATTACCTCTATTGCCGGTATTAGTTATAGCTTATCTGTTATGCTTTATTCAGACCTTTGGCGTAAACAGTATTCTTATTGGAACAGTGGCAAAATTAAACCCTATAAAATTTTTTAAACACATTTGGCCTGCACAGGTGGTAGCATTCACTACCCAAAGTAGTGTGGGTACAATACCGGTGACAGAAAAATGTCTGAAAAACGCTGGTGTATCAGATAGTATTTCTTCTTTTGTTGTTCCACTAGGAGCTAATATTGGAATGCCTGGTTGTGCAGGTATTTGGCCTACTTTATTGGCAGTTTTTGCAATACAAGGTTTAAATATAGAGTATTCCATTGGACAGTATATCATTCTTATCTTGATAGCAACCTTAGTTAGCATTGGTACAGTTGGTGTTCCGGGAACGGCAACTATTACTGCAACTGCAGTATTTGCTGCTGCAGGACTTCCGATAGAAATTATTGTATTATTAACACCAATAAGCTCTATTGTAGATATGGCTCGAACAGCAACCAATATAAGTGCAGCAGCAACAAGTGCACTCATTGTTGCAAAAAGTGAAAATGAAATTAATATAGAAAAGTATAATAGTTTATAAATATCGTTGTTAAATAAAACCGCAATCCTAAAAGGGCTGCGGTTTTTACTGTTTAGAATAGAGGTTATAATAACTTTGACTAAGTCACTTCCAATCTGAAAGCCAAGTTTTGTCATTTGCTATAGCAGAAACTACATCCACACCAGATTTGAAATCGTCAAAGGTTCCTTTGTTAATCTCGTCGACAGCTTTACTTAAGAGTTTTTCGTAATAGGCTTCTGGTGTTAAATCGGTTGTGCTTTGGATACTTTGCTGTTTGGATTCAGAAGAGGCTATTCGTGCATACTCGTCTTTTACTTGGTTTATGAGATTATCACGATTCATATAATTTACTCCTTTCATAAAA
>JAEWHR010000054.1 GCA_023387655.1 Bacillota bacterium | reverse complement strand
TCCCTTTTATAATTCTCTTTTTTCTTGTTGTAATAATTAATCCTCCAACTCCAAGAAGTACTATCATGATAGCTTTCCCAACACCTGGTTCGCCTGTTTTTGGAATACTTTGTTCTACTGTATTATCAGGCTTCTCTGGGTCTAGCGGTGTTTCTGGTCCTGCCGCTTTTCTCTCATTATGCATCGCAACCAAAACTACCTCATTCTGATCTACAATTTCAAATGGATACTTATTATTATCTATCAGATATCCTTCTGGTACAGCGGTTTCTTCATAAGTATATTTTCCATAAATGAGCCCTTCAAATACAACCTTACCATTTTCATCAGTTTTTCCTAATGCTACAACACTACCTATAGCGTTTCTAATGGTAAACTCGGCATTTGCAAGCGGTTCCCCTGTTACGGCATCCGTCTTTGTTATTTCAAGACTTCCTTGTATTATATTATTTTTGAAAACAACTTTGCCTTCCGGATTGGATACTGTTGATATTAAACCTCCATTTCCTTTATCTGTAACACTTACAGTTATATCATATATGCTTTCATCATAAATTATTTCGTTGAAAGATCCTTTTACTTCTCTTACTTTATATTCATAAGTTCCAGTACGATCATAACTTATTGCTGCAAATTGTACTTTTCCATCTGAACTATTGCTTACTGTTTGTATTACATTGCCTTTTGAGTCTAATAATTCAAAAGTAAACATACCAGATGCTAAATCTTTTCCGATTAACTTTTTAGTCACTTCTATAACTGCACTTGTTGTACCAGACTGATAGTTATTGGTAAACTCAGGTTTCTTATTTGGATATTTTACTGCTGCCTCTAACTGTCCTGTTCCATTTTCCGTAACTGTAATAGTTACATCAACTGCTTGAGAATCATAAGTGATTCCACTTAAACCATCATTTACTTCTACCATTTTATAACTATAAGTTCCCGCACTGTAGTAGTGTAATGTTTTAAACTTAATTTTTCCATCTAGACTATTCTTTACAGTTTCAATTAGATTGCCTCTATCATCAAGCAATTGAAAACTAAACATACCTGCTGCCAAATCTTTTCCTGTTAATGTTTTAGTTGCTTCTAAATTTACGTACGTTGAGTTATTTTGGCTTATAGCTTCATAGTGATTGATAAATTGGATTTTATTGATTGGGTAAACTACATTTGCTATTAGCTTACCAGCTTCAGCCTCAGTAACATTCACTGTTACATCAAATACTCTTAGGTCATAAGTTACTCTATCTAAGCTTCCCTTTACTTCCCTAACTTTGTACTCGTAAGTTCCTATCGTGTTATAATTGATTGCAGCAAACTGAACTACTCCGTCAGCACTATTACTTATTGTCTGTAATACCTTTCCTTCCATATCTAATAACTCAAATTGGAACATTCCAGCAACTAGATCTTTGCCTGTTAATTTTTTTGTTGCTTCTATCGCTGCACTTGTTGAGCCAGATTGATAGCTATTGGTAAATACTATTTTATTATTTGGATAAACTACGGTAGCTACTAATTTTCCCTCACCCGCATCTGTAACATTTACTGTTACACTATATAGACTTTCATCATAAGTTACTCCAACTAGGCTTTCTTTCCTCTCTCTTATCTTGTATTGATAGGATCCTATAGAATCATAACTTATGGTTGCGAATTGAATGGTTCCGTCAGCGCTATTTCCTGTAGTTTGTAATACATTCCCTTCTTGATCTAATAATTCAAAGGTAAACATACCTGCTTCTAAGTCTTTTCCTGTGAATGTCTTGGTTGCTTCTATGGAAGCACTTGTTGAGCCAGATTGATATCGATTAATAAACTCCGGATTCTTGTTAGGATAACTTATTTCAGCCCTTAATTTTCCCTCTCCGTTGTCTGTTACTATTATTCTTACATCAACTCCTTGAGCATCATAAATGATTCCACCCAAACCGTCGTTCACTTCTACTATTTTATAGGTATACGTTCCTTCCTTATCGAAATTGAGTGTATTAAACTTTATAGTTCCATCTGCGCTATTCTTAGCAGTCTGTAATACATTCCCTTCTTTATCTAATAATTCAAAAGTAAACATGCCTGCTACTAAGTCTTTTCCTGTGAAAGTCTTCGTTGCTTCTATAGAGGCACTTGTTGGGTTAGATCCATAACTATTGTTAAATACTATTTTATTGTCTGGATAAACTACGGTGGCTGCTAATTTTCCCTCACCAGTATCAGTAACATTCACCGTTACACTAAATATTCTAAGATCATAAGTTACTCCAGCTAAGCTTTCCTTTACTTCTCTTACCTTGTATTGGTAAGCTCCTACAGAATCATAATTTATGGTCTCAAATTGAACGGTTCCATCAGCTCTATTTACTGTAGTCTGCAATACGTTATTTTCTTGATCTAATAATTCAAACGTAAACATACCTGCTGCTAATTCTTTTCCTGTTAATTTCTTGGTTGCTTCTATAGAGGCACTTGTTGAGCCAGTTTGATAGCTATTGGTAAACTCCGGTTTCTTATTTGGATAACTTACCTCTGCCCTTAATTGCCCCTCTCCGTTGTCTGTTACTATAATCGTTACATCAACCTCTTGAGGATCATATGTAATTCCACCTAAACCATCATTCACTTCTACTATTTTATAGGCATACGTTCCTGCTTTCTCAAAATTGAGTGTATTAAACTTAATAGTTCCATCTGCGCTATTCTTAACAGTCTGTAATACGTTATCTTCTTTATCTAATAACTTAAAATTAAACATGTCAGCTGCTAGTTTTTTTCCTGTTAGGGTCTTGGTTGCTTCTATGATTGCACTTATTGAGCTAGATTGATAGCTATTTGTAAATACAATTCTATTGTCTGGATAAACTATGGTGGCTACTAATTTCCCCTCAGCAGTATCTGTAACATTTACTGTTACACTGTATAGGCTTTCATCATAAGTTACTCCAACTAGGCTTTCCTTCCTCTCTCTTATCTTGTATTGGTAAGATCCTATAGAATCATAACTTATGGTTGCGAATTGAATGATTCCGTCAGCACTATTTCCTGTAGTTTGTAATACATTACCTTCTTCATCTAATAATTCAAAGGTAAACATACCTGCTACTAATTCTCTTCCTATTAAGCTCTTAGTTGCCTCTATGACTGCACTTGTTGAGCCAGATTGATAGCGATTAGTAAACTCCGGTCTCTTATTTGGATAAGTTATCTCTGCCCTTAATTGCCCCTCTCCTTTGTCTGTTACTATAATACTTACATCAACACCTTGAGCATCATAAATGATTCCATCGAAACCGTCGTTCACTTCTACTATTTTATATGTATAAGTTCCTACCTCATCAAAGTTTAATGTACTAAATTCAACCTTTCCATCGCCACTATTCTTTACCGTCTGTAATACTTTACCTTCTACATCTTGTAATTCAAAGGTAAACATACCTGCTACTAGTTCTTTTCCTATTAAAGTTTTGGTTGCTTCTAGATTTGCACTTGTTGATTCAATCTCATAGTTGTTGATGAATTCGATTTTATTCTCTGGATAAACTACAGATGCTACTAGCTTTCCATCCGTATCTGTTACGTTTACTGTGACATCATATATGCTTTCATCATAAATTACTCCTCCTAAGTTTCCGCTCACTTCTTTTAACTTGTATTGGTAAGTTCCAATAGCATCATAAGTAATAGCAGAAAATCTCACTGTTCCGTCTCCATTATTACTTGCTGCTTGTAATACCGTACCTTCTACATCTTGTAATTCAAAGGTAAACATTCCTGCTACTAATTCTTTTCCTGTTAAGGTCTTGGTTGCTTCTATGACTGCACTTGTTGTTTTCTCTTGATATGTATTGGTGAAATATACTCCATTCTCTGGATAAACTACTGTTGCTACTAGCTTTCCATCTCCATCATCTATAACATATACTGTTATCTGCAATACACTTTCATCGTATATAATACCATCTAGGTTCCCTTTTACTTCTCTTACTTTGTACTCGTAAGTTCCTACGGTATTGTAAGTGATTGTAGCAAATTGAACTGATCCGTTCGCACGATTGCTTACTGTTTGTAATACATTATTGTCTTTATCTAATAATTCAAAGGAAAACATTCCTTCTTCAAGATCCAAACCTTCTAAAATCTTTCTTACCTCTAGATTGGCGCTAGCATCCTCCCTTGAATGTCCTGTAAAGTCCCATTTATGGGATTCCTGATAATTTTGTTTTGTTTTATTAGCAATAATGCTACCATTCACTGCACCATATTGAATATTTGCATTTGGAGCTAAAATGGTCCCCATAAAATAATCACTCATACCAACTTTGGCATATTCCATTCCAGTAGCAAATAATCCATCTGATGCTGAACTATCGTAAAGATTCCATAATATATTATTTTCATTTCTAACAACATCCTCAGAGTTGCTATGATTATTAATTTTTGTGTATAAACTTTGTAAATAGTTAATATTCACACCTGCCATATCAACATTAATAATTAAAGTCTTTCCTGCAGGAATTACAATGTTTAAAACACGTTTATTAGATCCATCGCTAATATCACTTGCCTTTATATTTAAATAATTATTATATGTATTATCTAAACCGCCATCTAATATAATAGTTTGATTTTCACCATTTGGTACACTTAATGTAACACCTTGCGAAGTTATATGTTTAGAAAATAAACTAGATATATTTTTTAAATTTTCTAATTCACTGTCTATATCAATATAATTCACTGATTCAATGGTTTGCTTATATACTCTTGAAGATTGATCTATTCCAAGTTTATTGGCATTAGTTCCTATTTGTAAACTATTGTTATTGTCAACCAATTCTGTAGGTATATTAGTTCCTATCATTATATTACCGTCACTGGCTATATTAGAAATTCCGTCTACACTATTTAGAAAAAAGTTTTCTTCTTTTAAGCCTAGATCTCTGGATTGATTTGTTCCGAATCCTGCTCCATTAGCAAATAAAGCTTTTGTTGCTATATTACCATTGGTATGGGCATTCAGAATTGCCTCCCTTGAAAAAATGTGAAAATCAAATGCACTTGTCGTATAATAAACTCCATCTTTTACATATTTAAATCCATTTTTAGCTACATATTGATTCGTTAGTACTTTAGTGCTATCTTTTACGCCAATAGCTAAAAATCCAGTTTCTAAAAGCGTTGGAATTTCAGCAATAGAATTAGAAGCTACATCTATTGCACTTGCTTTTACATTAGTTATTAGATTACTATGTAAATTTCCAGCAAATACAGTTATATTATTTAATAAGTCTAATATTAATAGAAATATTAAAGCGAATGCTATACCTTTTTTTAGCTTCATATATTCTCTCCTTTCCATATTACATTTATTCCCAAGCATGGGTAATATATATTTTATGCTCAATATTTATTAATATGACTACTATCTATAAAAATAAATCGACAAAGTTATCGTAAGAATTGTCATTTATTGTAATTGAAGAGAGTATCCTATAGAACTTATCATGGTTTTGAACAAAAAAAATAGTCCTAGGTAAATGATATAATTACCTAAGACTATTTTAATTATTTATATGATATATTCATTTATATTAGACTTTGCATTGATATTCCTTACCAAAGCATTACATTTTTTCATCAATACTTCATCTATCTCTTATATATTTTTTCCCATTTCATAAGCTTCATTATAGGCGGTTGTACTCTTTATTTCACCTATCTGCCAAGCACCCGTGCCGTAAATTATACCAGCTTCTTTTGTACCATTAAGACAGTCCTCAGTAAATCCACGGAATGTTTCCATTGTACGCACAAGGCTCGCTTTTTCGGTATCTGCCGCTGTCAATATGAAGTAAAAATCCTTATTACTTATTTCCGTATATCTCGGTACTGTTCTGTCAATAAAAGTTTTCATTTGACCATCCATTGAATAAAAATAAACAGGAGTTGCCAGCACGATAACATCTGCTGTTACCATTTTGTCAAGAATGTCAGCCATATCGTCTTTTTGAACGCATTTATGACTGGTATAGCAAGCGCCACAGCCACGGCAGTAGCCGATATTCTTTGAAGCCACAAACACCTTTTCCACATTGTGACCACTTTCCTTTGCTCCCTGTGCAAAACGATCACAAAGCATATCTGAATTGCCGTTTTTTCTCGGACTTGCTGAAATAATCAATACACTTTTTGGTGCAAATTCACCCAGTTCATCTCTTCCTGCAGTTATCTTTGTCATATTGATAATACCTCCTATTTACATTTTTCCACCGTATACTGGGAAAAAGCTGCTTTCACCATAGTCTTTGATTTGCTCCAAGTTCTTCAAAGTCTTCATATCCTCTTCGGAGATAACAAAACTCAAATCTGCGTTTTCTTTCATATGTGATGGAGTTTCCGTTTTAGGTAGCACTACAAGTCCAAGCTGTAAATCATATTTAATACACAGCTGAGCTGGTGAAACATCATAGGCTTTTGCTATGCGTACAATCTCTTGGTTTTTAAGTGCTTCACCATGTGCAATAGGCGAATATGCTTCCACAATAATATTTTGTTTACGGCAATAATCTATCAGTTCAAAAGGAGTGTTGGTAATATGGGCAAGCACTTGATTTACCATTGGCTTTATCTCGCAGTTGCTCATAATATTTTCAATATCCTCTTTTAAGAAGTTTGATACACCAATTGCACGGATTTTTCCTGCTTTTATGGCATCCTCCATAGCCCTCCACACTTCTTTATTTTCTTCCCTATATCTGTTATCTGATTGATTCACCTCTGCCCATGGCTGCGGACTGTGTATCAGCATCAGATCAATATATTCCAAGCCCATTGCTTTTAATGATTCATTAATGGATTCGGTTGCCGTCTGATAAGTTTTATGTTCAGCAGCTACCTTGGAAGTAACAAAAATTTGATTGCGTTCTACACCGGAAAGGCGTATTCCAGCGCCCACACCTTGTTCGTTTTGATATGCTTGTGCAGTATCAATATGCCTATAACCAATGTTTATCGCATTTTTCACTGCATTTTCAGTTTCACTATTACCCATAAGCCATGTGCCAAGAGCAAGTTTAGGAATATCAACTCCGTTTGATAATGTGTATGTTTCATTAAATATTGTCATTTAAGTTTATCCTTCCCTTTCGTTTATTTCAGCTTGCCATAATCTTCATCAGACACAGGTTCGCACCACTCGTTATTGCAGTTTTCTCCAGGAACTTCAACTGCTAAATGCTGGAACCATTCATTCGGTGCAGCACCGTGCCAATGCTTTACATTTGCAGGAATATTCACCACATCACCAGGGTGTAATTCTCTCGATTCACAACCATACTCTTGATAATAACCACGACCTGCTGTAACAAGCAGAATCTGTCCGCCGCCCTTGTCTGCGTGGTGAATATGCCAGTTATTCCGACAGCCTGGTTCAAATGTGACATTGCCTATAACCACTTGGTCAGTTGACAACATATTCAGATAACTTTGTCCTTTGAAAAACTGTGCAAATCCATCATTTGATTTACCTATGGGAAAAACGCTCATCTCATTCACACTCAATATCTCACCCTCTCAAAATTTATATCCATTTTTTTAATATCATTTTTTGCTTGCCAAACACTGCCACCGTGAATTGCAAGTCCGTTTCAATCGTTGCATCTAGACACAATATTTTAATGTCCTTTATGCTGCTTCCCAGTCCGCTGTCCTCGTGTAATTTTCATCTGCTCTTGAATAAAAAGCAATAAGTTTATTCCCCATTTTGCTTCCTCCTTTATGCATTCATCATAGCATAGATTTTCTTGACACAGAATTTCCAATATGTTATCGTTGTATAAACTTATAGTTAATACTAAAAGCTTAGGAGGTGTTTTATGTATAATAAAATGCTTGATACATTTATAGCGGTTGCCGACTGTGGTAGCCTTACAAAAGCGGCAGAACGTTTATATATCTCGCCCACAGCTGTTATGAAGCAAATGAACACACTGGAAAGTAAAATGGATTTAAAATTGATTAAGCGTACTCCCTCTGGTATACGTTTAACAGAAGCAGGCGCTTTAATTTATCAAGATGCAAAATTTATGATAGACTACTCAAAAAAATCCATTTCAAGTGCAAGAGCTACTTTATTCGCTAATGATACGACCTTTTGTGTTGGAACTTCCCTTTTAAATCCTGCCAAGCCCTTTATGGATTTATGGTATCGAGTAAACAAAGATTTTCCAGAATACAAGCTGCACCTTGTTCCTTTTGAAGATAATCACGAGGGCATCCTATCTGAAATTAGTAAACTGGGCGAGAAGTTCGACTTTCTCATCGGAGTATGTGATTCCAAAGCATGGTTGAATCTCTGTAATATGCT
>JAEWHR010000049.1 GCA_023387655.1 Bacillota bacterium | reverse complement strand
CAATTATTAACGATTGCTGAAGCAGGAACTGTATCAAAAGCCGCTGAGCTTCTTCATCTTTCTCAGCCTGCTTTGAGTCGATCCATACAACGATTGGAAGACGAGCTACAGGTATCGCTATTTGATCGTCAAAAAAATAAAATAACGTTGAATGCTAACGGAGAACTGGCTCTGGAATATGCGAGAAAAATACTTAGTGAAGCAGCCTCTTTACCTGTAAGACTCCAGACTTTTGAGCGAAGTCAGCATACCATAAGCCTTGGTTCCTGTGCACCGGCTCCATTGTGGCATCTTACCCCCACACTTTCAAGATTATATCCGGATATGACCATTCAATCTGAGATAAAAACTTTTGAGCAATTAACATCCGGCCTGTTAAATGGAACTTATCAAATCATTATCACCACCATACCATCGGATAATCCGGATATACTTTCTTTCCAGTACCTGGAGGAACATCTTTACGTTGCTCTTCCACCTGCACATCCCCTTGCAGTTTATAAAAATCTTTCATTGCATGACTTGAATGGTCAGAGTATGCTGATTTTATCCAAAATTGGTTTCTGGTATGATATTTGCAAAGCAAAAATGCCCGATTCCCTTTTTCTTGTTCAAGAAGATATACAGGTATTGGATGAACTTCGAAGATCATCCGCCTTGCCTTCTTTTTCAACAAATCTTGCTAATTTCGATACAAATAAGAATGGGAATCGTGTTTTAATTCCGCTTACCGATTCAGAAGTGAATGTGACGTTTTATTGCCACATAAAGAAATCAGATACAAAATGCCTAGAACGTTTTATCTCTTCCATAGAAAATAGTTAGGACAGCTTTCTTGATTAAACAATTTGCTCTTGAAAGCATATAATATTAAAAAAGAAAAAAAGGATTTATTATGGAATTACTTGAATTTGCAGAAGAATTTCCTGAAATTTATGCTATGCTCAATGACAATGTCAGATACATTATCGATAACAACAATATGAACGGTGAAGAGTCTATTTTAAATTTAGACAACATGATTGATAGCCTCATTAATCAATATGAAGATAATGATTATTTTGGCCTCAATAGTATTGAAAGTCAACAGGTAGATGGATTTAGAAGAGATGACCGAGACCGCCGTAGAAGACGTAGACGTTTCCGTAATTTTAATTTAAGAGATATATTAAGGCTTTTGTTTTTTAGACATTTATTTGATAGAAGACACCGTCATTAATAACGGTAATGCAAAAGGTTTTGTAACCCTCCAAATTGATGTGGATCAGTTTGGAGGAATAACTTTAATGCCTTAATAAGCAAATACGGAATTATAATAATACTATTCCTTATTTTTTCCACCAAAAATTAAGTTTTATTCAATAAAACATCTCCTTATAAGTAAACAGGACTGCCTATATAGACAGCCCTGTTCACAAAAGATAAAGTTCGCTTTTATTCAGCAACAACACTAATTCTCTTTTGAATATGATTTCCTTTCGTTGCTTCATCTACCATTGCGATTGCATAATCTGCATAGCTGATTACACTTTCACCTTTTAAATTTAATGTAAGTTCTTCGCCAGCAAGAATATATTTTCCAGTCCTTGCGCCTTCCGCCTGAAAATCACCTGCAGGACTGATGTATGTCCATTTTACATCATTTCTTTTACGAAGTTCACTCAATGCCTTAGCCATAGCTTCTGCTAATGGCTTAAAAATATCAGGAAAATCCGCTCCGTCAGATACACAAAGCGTATGTTCTGAATTAACGTATAAACTTCCAGCTCCACCGACAACTAAAAGACGAGTATCAGTGTTACTTACTAAATCGCACAATTTTTTCAGTGATGTACTATGGAGTGGAAGTGTTTCTTCTGTCCATGCGCCAAAAGCATCAATAACAACATCAAATTCATTTAAATCTTCTTCTGTTAAATCAAACAAATCTCTTTCAATAAAGTTAGGAGCTACGCTCTCATTTTTATTTTTTGCCACCGCTGTGACATCTAACCCTCTTTCAACTGCTTCCTTAACAATTAGTTTACCTGCTTTTCCATTGGCACAAATAACTGCAATTCTCATATTAAATTCCTCCTATTTTTTAGACTTGTTTTTCCCTTCCTACAAGATTATAATATTTCCAAAAGTATCTATTGTAAAGTAAGCACTTATTTGTGCTATACTTACCTAAAGGATACTATTGAAAATGGAAAGGAAATTTATTATGAAAAAAGAATTGCCAGCATGTCCAGTAGAAACAACGCTTATGCTGATTAGCGACCGTTGGAAAGTGTTGATAATTAGAGATTTATTAGACGGTACAAAACGCTTCGGAGAATTAAAAAAGTCCATAGGTAGTGTATCACAAAAAGTTTTGACCGCTAATCTTCGTGCTATGGAAGATTGCGGACTTCTCATACGAAAAGTATATGCAGAAGTACCTCCTAAAGTCGAATATACATTAACAGAAACAGGATATAGCTTAAAACCTGTATTAGATGCTATGAAAGAGTGGGGAATAAATTACAAGAAAATAAAAAATGAACAGTAGAAGTTCAGAGTGTCAACCCACTTTCCCTTTATTCATCTTAATTAACCCCAAAAAAATAAAAGCCCTATCAAGAACTTACCACGAAGTAGTATGGAGCAATCTTGACTGGGCTTTTTACTTTTTTTACTTCTCTAGAGAGGATAAAAGCTGTTAATTTTCCATCTGCTAACATAATTGGCAATAATAATGAGTTGATAAGAAACATGGTTTTGATTCAAACTATAGATAAGGTTTAATGAAAGGTAGATGATAAATGAAAAAGCAAAAAGAAAATGAAACTAAAAAAATCTCTTGGGTTGAAAAGGTTGGATCAAAAATACCAGATCCTGCAATTATCTTTATTTTCTTATATGCCATTGTTATGATATTGACTGGTATATTTGGCGGGACAACTTTTGAAACCATTGGGAAAGATGGAGGAACCATCACCTATGAAATAAAAAATATGTTTACTGCAGAAAATATCCGATGGATTTTTGATAATGCAATATTGACTAACTGGCTCTCCTACGCAGGTGGTATCCTTGGAACTATACTAATTGTTATGTTTGGTATTGGTATTGCTGAGGAATCCGGACTTTTCTCTGCTTTAATACGTAAGGTAGGAGGAAAGATTCCAGAACGTTTTCTTCCTTATCTTTTAGTTTTCCTTGGTATTATGAGTAATATTGCTTCAGATGCAGGATATATCATACTAATTCCTCTTGCAGGTCTTTTATACTTAGGCATTAAGAAGAATCCTCTCATTGGTATGTTTGCTGCTTTTGCAGGTGTATCTGCTGGTTATAGTGCCAACTTGATTCCTGCAACTGTTATTGATGTTATCATTGGTACCAATGCGCAGGGATTTGCAACAACGCAAGGTGTTCCATTTGTTTCTTACTTAGGAAAGAATTTGAATCCATTTACGATGCATTATTTCTTTATGTTAGCATCCACTGCTTTATTAGTCTTGTTAGGAGGATTTATTACAAATCGCTTTGTACGTCCTAAGTTTGAGAAGTTATCTTATTCTATACCAGATGACATCAATATTTCAGAGTATTCTATCAGTAAAGAAGAAAAAAGAGCATTGTGGTTTTCGCTACTAGGTTTTGTTTTATCTCTTGGATTTTGTGTATTTCTTGCATTTGGCCCATTAAGACCATATATGAATAATGAAGGTACAAAAGTAACACCTTATCTAGATAACATCATATTATTAATTACCTTTGTTTTCCTTACGAGTGGATTATTCTATGGTTTTGCAATTGGAACATTTAAAAAATCCAGTGATGTAATATCAGCAATGTCAAAACAAATCGGAAGTATGGGTTATGTTATCGTTTTAACCTTCTTTAGTTATAATTTCCTTGCATTATTAACCTATACAAATCTTGGAACCTATGTAACGTATATTGGAGCAAGTGCCCTTGAAATGTTTGGACTTGCAAAATCTCCAATTCTACTCATTATTGGTTTCATCCTTGTAACTGCCATCATTAATTTATTCGTTGGCGGTCTTACTTCAAAATGGATGTTACTTGGTCCAATTTTCATACCAATGCTATATCAGGCAAATCCAAATATGACTCCTGATGTAGTTGCAGCTGCTTACCGTTTAGCGGATTCATCAACAAACATTATTACTCCGTTAATGAGCTATGCCGGTGTTGTTTTAATCTATATGAAAAAATATAAGAAAGACTTTACGATTGGTAACTTAATCAGCACAATGTTTCCATACTCCATCTTATTCTTGATTTCCTGGACGATATTGTTGTTAGCTTTCATAGGTTTAGGCATTCCACTTGGTTTTTAATTCTTAAATCTTCCTACCGCGTGAGTGCACATTAAATGCCCTATTTTTTATAGGGCATTTTTAAATTTCTATAACTTTAATGCTCTCCCAACTAAACTAACGCGGTATTTTCCTGAGACAGGGTTATGTTCTTAATTTACTGACCCCATTTGACATTAATCTATCTAAACGTTATAATTGCAGCAAATGAATCTGGAATAAAACATATATAATAAGACCCCATCTGCTTCATAAAAATCAGTCTTTCCAGGCAAATCATTAAATTTTAATAACAAAAATATAAAGGATAAGGAGGATCTAGTTATGATAAGTAACTCAGATTTGAAACATCTAAAACGTTGTATTGAACTTGCTGAAATTGCACTTGAAAAAGGTGACGAACCTTTTGGTTCAATCCTTGTCTCAGCCAACGGTGAATTGCTTGCAGAGGACCATAACCACGTTGCAGGTGGTGATCATACCCAACACCCAGAGTTTGCTTTGGCGAGATGGGCAGCCACAAATATGACACCTGAAGAAAGAAGTCAAGCGACAGTTTATACCTCGGGTGAACATTGCCCAATGTGTGCTGCAGCCCATGGTTGGGTTGGTTTAGGTCGGATTGTTTATGCAAGTTCGTCCGAACAGCTGGTTCAATGGTTAAGTGAAATGGGTGTTACTCCATCACGTGTTCGAAATCTTCCCATTCAAGATGTTATTCGTGACACCACTATAGATGGCCCTGTTCCTGAACTAGCAGAGCAAGTTCATCAACTCCATCGTCTATTTTATACAGGGAAACGTTAACGATATACACTCTGACATTAAAATTGTTATAACGTCGCTTTTTCATTGCGTATAATTTAAAAATAGAGCCGATATTCTGTGACTACTCACATGTTTATCGGCTCTACTTCTTAGTATTACTTTTTAAATACAACTTCACCTTGTTTGATGGTTTCTAGTACCTGTATATTTTTAATCTGATCCGCTTCTACTTTAAGCGGATTTTTATCAAGTATGACTAAATCTGCATATTTTCCCTTTTCTAAACTTCCTTTTATGTCTTCTTCAAAATATTGATAAGCGCCATTTATTGTTACTGCACGAATAGCATCCATAACAGAAATTTTTTGATCATCTCCCAATATGCGCCCTTTTTGAGTTTGTCGATTCACTGCATTGTGAATGCCAAGGATTTGATCTGGCATTTTTACTGGTGGATCTTGATGCAACGTAATGACCTAAACACTTAGTCTTTTTTTGATAATGCTAAAAGGAAAAATTGATTTATGTAATCCATAAACTCATTGTCATGTTCCATATAAAGTTCTTTATCAATTTGGTTGCATTTATACTTTCGCCTAAAGCACATGCAGATATATGCTTAACTTTCCAGCCTTCTTCTAAATACTTGTTTACGATATCCAAACCGTCATCTTCTTTTGCACCTAGCATTTTTCCATTACTTCTAACCCATATTACCTTTTCCATTATCAAAATCTCCTCTTAAAACTTAGCTGCAGAAATGACTGCCTTTGAATATCTTCTCCAAAGATTACTCTTGCTCTCTTTATTTCTTTCTATGAAATTTCTATGTACTATATTTCTCAATTTATAGCATTAAGAATTTTTGCTTCTTTCAAATCTATTTTCGCTTTATGCCCATGTTTTTCTAGTAAATGCAGTAAATTACCTCCATTAAGCAGTGTTAATGGTTTGTTTTTTGCAAACTCATAAGCATCAGGACCATAATCTGCTGTTGTTACTAGAATACCCTTGGTTGCTCCTTCATTCATTACAGTCCCATATAAGTCTCTTACAGCAGATACCCCTACTGTATTAGTGTATCGTTTAGCTTGAATCACAATTTTACCACCTCTGATAGGGTCTGGGTCAAACGCAACAGCATCAACTCCTCCATCTCTACTTGCTTGAGTAACCTTCACTTCTCCGCCGTTAGACGAAAATTCATTTTCAAATAATTCTCTAATAAGATGTTCAAAATCTTCCCAAGATATTGCTGCCAGGTTAGTTGAGTCATTTAATTGATTACTTACATTATATGTTTCAACAAAACGTTTATCATTTTTGTTCAAAGTCAATATTGGCTGTATTGGCGTAATACCTGCAAGCTTTGAACTACCAACACCCTTTAAATTT
>JAEWHR010000033.1 GCA_023387655.1 Bacillota bacterium | reverse complement strand
TGCAAGGCTAAAAGTACCTGGCCACATAATTCCTACAGAAAATCCACAGATTGCACAAGCAAATAAAGATAGGATTGGAAATGGTGAGAAAATAATCGTTAAATAACTTATAATGCAAAGAGCACTTGAAAGAGCCATGGCCCGTTCTAATTTAATTTTTTCACCCTTCTTCCCATATAAGGCTCTAGATATTCCCATCAATAAGGCAAATGCACATGGTCCTAACAAATCTCCTACAGTTTTACTTACCTTAAGCCCAGCTTCAGCAAAGTAAGAAGCCCATTGAGACATCGCTTGTTCTGCTGCTCCAGAACATATCATCAATAAAAATAACCATGCAAACATTGAAGAAGTAAATATACTCTTACGGGATTTACCTCTCTTTTTACTTTCGCTATGTAACTCATCATCACCGAAACTTATCGTCTCTTCATGATGCTTTGGTAACGTACATAGAGGTACCTTAGAAAATAATATAAGATTCCCTAGTGGTAATAGCATCCAAAGATAAGCCAAAATAGACCAATTCTCAATACCAATCAATAGAAAGAATAAAGTGGAGAAAACAACAACACCCACATGCCCAAAACAATAAAAGGAATGGAGTAGGCTCATCGCTTTATCCTTCTCTTTTCCTGGCAAAGATTCCACGATTGGACTGATAATTACTTCAATAATACCTCCACCAATGGCATTCAATGCTACTGCAATCAATATGCCAAAATAAGGATTCGGTAATAGCTTTGGTAATGTCCCAAGACATATTAACCCGATGACACAAAATCCATGTGCAACCACTGCTGAAATGCGGTAACCAACTTTATCTATTGTCTTAGCACCAATAAAATCGACTATAATTTGTATGATAAAGTTTATGGAAACCATCATTGCAATTCGTTCTAATGATACATCAAATTCGTTTTGAAACGTCAAAAATAACAATGGTGGAAAGTTATTAATAATTGCTTGTGTTATGTACCCGAGATAACTTGCGTATAGAGTATGATGATATTCGAACTGCGTTCTATGATGCTTTCCACTCAATAAGCTCATGTAACTTCTCCTTTGGTTTCTTATTTTTATTTTTTTTCATATGGATTTTTAACAAAAAAGCTGTTGCATTCTATTTAGCCTTGTAGAATCATAGTCAAGATGAGATTAGTTATGAAAGGAACTTTAATTTCCTTTGTTCTATACTAGATGCATATGATTTCCATTGGGCAAATATTATTTTGCAACAGCCCTTAATTATAACTGCTAAATCTAAGTAATATATCCTATCTTAAAATCAGTATAATAAGTTAACTCCGATAATATTATACATTCTTTTTCATACACTTTTCAAGATTCAAGATATCATTCCTTAGATTTTTGTTTTTTGATAAAATAACTCAATCGCTTCTTTTTCAGCCTTTTCATCGATACCTGTTCTTCCAGTACGATCGCTCCATCCAAGTATAGCCAAGTCTTCACCTTGTACCTCATTTAACATCGTTTTAAGATCTCCGAATGGCAAATCCTTATTCACATATAAAATCATCATGTGCCATCGTATTAAGGAGCATACATATCTTATAAACTCTCGATCTGAAACAAACGCAGATAAAAACTTATCTGCAAGCTCAGCACCTACTCGGTCATGATCATAAGAAGTAATTCTTCCTTTACGAAATCTAGTTGTTTCTGGTTTTCCGATATCATGTAGTAAGGCAGCCCACATAATTTCTCTTGGTCTCTTACTCTTATCTTTCACAGTAGCAGCAACATCAACTACCATCATCGTATGAATCCATACATTTCCTTCTGGATGATACTTCGGAGATTGTTCTGTTTTTTCTAGTGAAGCAAGCATGGAAAAAGGGTACTGTTTAAATTCAGGTCTAGATAATAATGTGTTCAAATAAATAGATGGTTTTTCTCTCGTCATAAGCTCATGTTCCAACTCAAAAAAAAGTTTCTGAGCTTGTTCTTTGTCCCCTCCTTGTATGATATCTCGATAGGAAGTGGCAACTCGATGATTTTTGACGGATACTCTAGACTCTTTGTAATTGTTCTCCTGTATCTTTTTCCATTCCCGTTGTTTCATTTTGAATTCTCCTGAATTTGAGATGCTTTTTTATGACCTGCTTTTGCCTTACCTTGAATTTCTGGAACTGGTGGCTGGTCATTTTTCTTTAGATGTAGTTTATGATTACTTTCTGTACCATGTGGTTCTTGTGGGTCTGGTCGTTTCATTCCTGCTTTCGCCATAGTAAACCTCCTATATATATGGTTACTGCTCTTTCTTAGGATCACGTTCCTTGATGGTGACTTTTACTAGGTCTCCTGGTTGTTTTTGAATTTGCGCTCGTATCTTTTTTTGTAATCCGATGATATGACAAGGAGTCCCCATTCTAACTAGGCTTCCTTCATATATAACACCATCAAAGGTAGCAATAACAGGAACTCTACCTTTTTGAAACTCCTGTTTCACATCAAAGGGAATCTCAACGTAAGCTCCATCAATATCTGGAACTTTCTTAATGATTGCTTCAAATTCATATATTTTTTCATTCATGTATACTGCTCCAATCTTTCTAAGATAAAACACTTATCTATATTGTTCTCTAGTTTATTTCATCTTTTCCCCCATCCTACACACATTTTGTGATAAATGATTTACACCTAGATTTCACCATTCCATATACAATATTTCAATCTTAAAATATTTTTTCTGTACACTCTTAATATCTCAAAAGAGTAAATTTTTATTCGTATTTTAATAATGCATTACAATATGAAAATGGCTAGTAATGTATTACAATATGAAAATTCCAATACTTTTTTAGTAATGTATTGCGATATGAATATTTTACTACTCGTATTTCTGCAAAGCATTTCGATAGATTACTTTTATTTGTTCTTTTATAAAATTAGGTGAAATAACCTCAACTTTATCTTCAAAAGACAAAATAAAATTATAAATCCATGATGTTGATGCTAGAAAAGTCACAAGATAATTTCCATCTTCAAGCTTCGTAATTTGCTCTTGTTGAAATTCATCAAACACACGATAGGATAAGGAATGATCTAACTTTAAGGTAATCTGTTCCATTTTAGTTTCACTTTGATACATCATTTCATCCAAATCAATTGGAGGTGGATCAATCACAAATCTCTTTGAAAGTATCTGAGGATTTTTAACCCTTCGTAACTTAAAGATACGATAATCATTTTTTTCATAGCAATAAGCATATAAGTACCATGATTGTGCTTTAAATATAAGTCTTAAAGGACAAACAATCCTTTTTGACTTTTGTCCAGATGAATTATAGTAACTTATTTCTAGTTCCTGTTTATTAAGAATTGCTTGTTTAATTAATTCGAATGTTTCTTTTTCTTCTGTATTACTACCCCATCTTGAAAAATCAACCTCAATCCAAGCTTCTTCTTTTTTACCAAAGATAGAACTAAGTTTTCTAAGCGTTGCCTCCTCTGAACGGCTAACCGCATGCAACCCTTGTAAGGAAGCTAATATGTTTTCTTGTTCCTTTTCAGATAACACCGCTTTATTAAGGACATAAGATTCCATTAAAGAAATCCCTCCACCTTTGCCTTTGGTAGTGTAGACTGGTATACCGGCTAAGGAAAGCGCATCAATGTCTCGGTATATTGTTCTAACGGATACCTCAAAATGCTCTGCTAATTCTTTTGCTGTCATACTTTTTTTATCCAAAAGCAGATAAGTGATTTCAAACAAACGATTACCCTGCATTCCTCTCACCTCATTCTTTAAATTTCTAACATTATAACTTACCCTGTGTGGCAAGTTTATGTCATGTTTTTTAAATGTTTTTTACATTTACTTGAAATTACAAGTACGAATATCAAAATGATATGAGAATACATATTTCGATAGTAGACGATTTCAAATTTGTAAGAAAAAATAATTATTTAAAAGAAATAACTCAAATTTTGTCACATAGCAGAATCTACATCATATCTTATATTATAATAAAAAAAGAAAGGAAAGATAATATGTGTTGCTTTAATAATTTTAGATGTAATAGATGTTGCAATTGCTGCAGATGCCATAGAGACTGCGATTGTGACAGAGACTGTGATCGTAACAGAGATTGCGACAGAGACTGTGATCGTAACAGAGATTGCGACAGAGACTGCGATTGTAACAGAAATTGCGGTTGCAACAGATGCTGTAATTGCTGCAGATGCTGCAGATGTAGAAGATGCTGCTAATCTTTAACTAAAGTATTACTACCCTTTAGTGTTACATTATGAAAAACATATTAAAAACACATGATACGATATCTAATATAAATTAACATTTTAAAAACAACTCCAATAAAATATCACACCATAGCTGTCAATTCGCTATGGTGTGATATTTCATTTAGCGGTCTACTTCATTTAGAGGTCTATTTCATTTAGATATCTATTTTATTTAGAGAACTATTTCATTCAGATTTTAATTCATTTTTATAACAGTACTAATACAAAACTAATTCAGATTCGGCAAGATATAATCAATTATTTCCCACTTCATTCTATCAGTTGTTTTCCACTTCTTTCTATCAGTTATTTTCCACTTTATCCTTTTCTTTTTTCATTTGATTTACCACTTCCCAGACTTTTTCCTGCTGTAATTCATTTTCCTTCTCCATAAACCTAATATTGTTCTGGATTCTTTCATCCTCTGGTGAAAGTCTTCCTGCTATCTTTGCAAAATCTATTGCATTATCTACTAATCCAATATTAAAACAGGCGATAGAGCCAAGGTCATAAATATCAGAGTTCCAACCACGGGGATCACTTGGATAACCTAAAATATTCTTTTCTTTTATTTTAAGTGCATCAGTTACTGCATAATAAACTGTATTCCAATCATTCTCACCATAAGCAAGAAAGGCTAGTTCTATATAAGAGTCACGGATATAAGGGATTTCTGCTATTGCTTTTAGCATCCAAGCCTTCGCTTGCAGATAATCTCCCTTGCCATAATAACAACGTCCAATAAATCGCATTGTTGCGCTGCGTTCTTCGTTCCAATTAGAAAGCGGATGATGTAAGTATTTTTTAAAGGTTTCAATTGCATCATCATAACGTTTTACAAACATATACTCCCTACCAAGATAATATAGATTTCTAACATCATCAGGAAATTCTTGCATTGCAAGTTCTAATAATGAAACATTAAAACTACGGTCCTTCGATTTGTCGGGATAATGCTCAACTACTAATCCTGGTATGAACACATCTTCTGGATGCCCTTTCCCAGTATACTCTAATATCTCATGGGTTGGATAAATCCAATGGTAGTTTTTTCTCGCATGGATTCGATGCTGTACAAATTGAACTGCAGGGCTACCATCTGGATTAAAACTCCAGATATATTGGTATCTACCAAGACAACTATTAGGTTGCCATACTTTTTCCAGTGCATCTCTCCACCCTACATTAATGACTTCATCTACATCAAGTGCCACACAAATATCAACATCCTCTGGAATGAATTTTAATAACTCATTTCTTGCTTTATCAAATCTCCACGGTTTAATTGGAATCTCATAAACAATGGCACCATTTTTTTTAAATTTTTCAACCGTGTCATCTGTGGAACCCGTATCCCCTATGATTACCATGTCAGCTTCTTTTAAATTCACCATAAAACGATCAACAAACTGTGCCTCATCCTTACAGACGGCGTATACACATACCTTATACTTACTCATCTACGCTCCCTTTCTATCATCGAATATACTTTTCTTACTTTGTTTCCTTTTGGTATCTAGTAGCATATTCTATATTGAAAATCTTACTATCATAACATCATATGTCATAAAAATAAGTCCGGTACCACCAGGGGTTTTATCAAGAATCTTTTTCAAAAAACACAGTGGTAAAAGCCTAAAAATCAGTGGTTAAAAAACTTAACACAATCTTTATACGAGCTTGCGATTTATCTCTTGACATCATACTAAAAAAGTGTAGAATTTCCTTGATATCTATGGATGATTACCAGTAAATAGCAACGACAGAAATATACATCTTATTAGATATTCAAGCAACGATAAAAAATCATCAAAGGAACGGTGAAATTTATGGAAAATGATGCAAAAGGCAGCTTGGGAGATGAAGCTGACCCTTATTCCAAACTACGGGTTGGAATAACTTATAACTTAAAGAAGGGGATACGTACCGAAGTCGTAGATGCAGAGGCTGAATATGACAGCATCGATACGGTTCTAGCCATCAAAAGCGCCTTAGAAGGCGACAACTGCCATGTTGAGTTAATGGAGGCAGATACTACCTTGCCAAAACGGCTACAAGAAACACCGGTAGATATTGTATTTAATATCGCAGAAGGATTAAGAGGACGAGGACGGGAGGCTGAAGTACCTGCAGTTCTTAATATGTTTAACATCCCATTTACCGGTTCGGACGAAACTACCCTATGCCTTGCACTAGATAAGGCACTTTGTAAACGAGTTTTATCAACCTATCGCATCAGAACACCGAAATATCGAGTGTTTTCCAAAGACGATAATCGTCTTAACACTAACTTTTCTTATCCATGCATCGTAAAACCGAATGCGGAAGGTTCCAGTAAAGGCATCTCCGATATTTGCATCGCTACGAATAAAGAAGAGTTAAAAACACTCATAACAAATAATATCAAGGCTTATGGCCAAGATATGTTAGTGGAGGAATATATCGACGGTAGAGAATTTACTGTTGGCATACTCGGAAATGGAGACGATGTTCATGTATTCTCCCCTATGGAAATTATTTATCTAAAGAAAAACAATAAGTTTAATATCTATAGCTATAATGTTAAACAAGATTATAAAAAATTGATTCGCTATGAATGCCCACCAAACCTTGATCCAAAAATCGAAGAAGAAATGACTACCATGGCAAGAAAAATATTTAAAGTACTAAACTGCCATGATTTTTCCAGAGTTGATTTTCGATTAAATTCTGAGGGGAAACCTTATTTCATCGAAATAAATCCTCTCCCTGGTTTGGCACCTGGCTATAGCGACTTTCCAATGCTAGCTGAGTTTTGTGGAATGGACTATGTTACATTAGTTCGCAGTATTCTAAGAAACGCACTCCATCGGAATGGTCTTCCATTTCAAATCTAATTAGGAGGCGTAAGAAATGAGCGAACACATCTTTCATGGTAATTTAATTCCGGATTCCGATTGGTATGATTGGCGATGGCAATTTCGCAACCGTATTACGACGGTTAGTGAACTCTCTAAGTCAATTGATTTAACAGAACAGGAAAAACAAGAAATATCCCACTGTTTGGGTCAATTTCGTATGGCGATTACACCATACTATGCTTCCTTAATGGACCAAGCGGATAGAAATTGTCCGATTCGTATGCAAGCGGTTCCTAGTAGCTTAGAAAACCGCATCCTTCCTTGTGAAATGGCAGACCCATTGAATGAAGAAGGAGAAAGCCCAGTTCCAGGTATTGTACATCGTTATCCAGACCGTGTACTTTTTCTGGTAACCCACCAATGTTCCATGTACTGTAGACACTGTACCAGACGTCGTTTGGTTGGTGAAGAAGACATGGTAATCTCTGATCAAGAAGTTGATGCAGCTGTTGAATATATCCGAAGTAAAGAAGTTATTCGGGATGTTCTTATCTCAGGCGGTGATCCACTAACGATGAGTAATGAGAAACTGGAACGTATTCTAAAAAAACTTCGGTCCATTGAACATGTAGAGATTATACGAATCGGTACTAGAGTACCTGTTGTTTTACCAATGAGAATTACACCGGAATTAACGAACATGCTTCATAATTATGAGCCAATTTGGATTAATACTCATTTTAACCATCCAAAAGAGATTACCATAGATTCCATGAACGCTTGTGCTAGGTTAGTGGAAGCAGGCATACCTCTTGGAAATCAGAGTGTTCTGCTTCGTGGAATAAACGATTCTACAGACACTATGAAAGATTTGTTATTAAAGCTAGTAAAGAACCGCATTCGACCATATTACTTATATCAATGTGATTTAAGTCAAGGCTTAGGTCATTTTAGAACTAGAGTAGAAACTGGTATCGAGATAATTCATCATTTGCAAGGATATATCTCCGGTTATGCAAT
>JAEWHR010000081.1 GCA_023387655.1 Bacillota bacterium | reverse complement strand
TTCTCCAGCTGTTGTATTCTGGAAGCATATCTCACCTTCTGGATATTCAGAACTTGAAATATAAGAAGTTGCACCTATATCAAGACCTGCCGCTAGAAGATCTTGCTTTGCTTGTTCTTTCGTCTTACCAAGTAGACTTGGAACTTTCTTTAAAGCACTTGCGTCTGGACCAGTACTTACAACTAAGGTAACTGTAGATCCCTTCTTTAATACAACCGGATTCTTAGGATCCGTTGTTCTTTCAGGAATTGTGCGGATTACCATATCAACACCAAGCTCACTACTTGATTCGTCTTTACGTTCTACAAAAAAGCCTAAATCTTCCAACTGTTTCTTCGCTAGATCGAAGTTACGGTTATATACATCTGGTAACTCAATTGGCTCAGCTCCTGCGCTAATTGTTAAGATAATGGTTGAATTCGCAGGTATCTCTGTATCAGCAGGATAGTTCTGCTTCATTACTAATCCTTCCTCATACTCCTCTGAGTATTCTTTCTCATCTGCTAACTTTATAGTAAAGGAAGGTGATGCAAGCTCAAGACTGCTGATCGCTGTCTCTCTATCAAGACCACGTACTTCTGGAACTCTCACAAGCTCATTAACTGGCTCTTCGGTTGGCTCTGGCACTTCAGTAACTGTAATGGTAGGAATTGGAGTGATATCATTATTCGGATCCTTCTTCCCCCAATCAAAAATATTAAAGAAGCGCGCTACAATAAACAGTACCGTACAGCCTACCAAAACAGCTGCTGCAATCATGGATATAATAAGCACTTTCTCCATTTTTGAATCCACAGAATCAAGTTCTTCCTCTTCTTCCTTGGAGACTTTTTTTGCACTTTTATCTTTTGCATTATTATCAATAAACGTTACTGGTGTTTTGGCAGCACTTTTAATATGATTCATCTCATCATCAGATAAACTGATGGTTGGAGAATCACTGACTGCTCCATTATTAATAATTACATAATCTCCATCTTTATTAATGATAGAGCGTTTCAAATCACTGATTAATTCAGAAGCTGATAAGTATCTTCTCTCTGGCTTCTTCTGCATACATTTTTGAACTATTTTTTCAACACTAACAGGTACTTCTGGATTCAATTCACGAAGAGGGGTGGCCTCCCCTTGAATATGAAGAAGTGCAACAGATACCGTATTATCCCCTGCAAATGGTACTTCACCGCTAAGCATCTCGTACATCGTTACACCAAGAGAATAGATGTCGCTCTTTTCATCGCTATATCCCCCTCTTGCTTGCTCTGGTGATAAATAATGTACAGAACCTATTGCATTTTGAGTCACAGTATTTGTAGTTACTGCTTTTGCTATTCCAAAGTCAGTAACTTTCACCTTACCATCTCTAGATATAATGATATTCTGAGGTTTTATATCTCTGTGAATAATATGATTATCATGAGCAGCTTCCATACCCTGAGCAATTTGAATAGCGATTCCAACTGCTTCTTTTATTTCTAATTTTCCTTTACGTTCAATGAATTTCTTTAACGTAATTCCTTCCACAAGCTCCATAACGATATAATATAAACCATCGTCATCACCAACATCATAGACATTTACTATGTTCGGATGGGATAAGCCCGCTACAGACTGTGCTTCTCCACGGAATTTCGTTACAAAATTCTTATCACTTGAATATTCCGGTTTCAATATTTTTATTGCTACATATCGATTTAACCGATGACATTTTGCCTTGTAAACATCCGCCATTCCTCCAGAACCAACTCTGTCTACAATTTCATATCTGTCACTGATAAACATTCCAGGTTTAATCATTTTATATACCTTTTACCTTTCCGGCTACACAAAAATGTCTGTTGTAACAAACAAGCTTATGTAAAAATGCCTTTCTTCTCTCCTTATAACTACATCCCTCAATGCATCTTCCTATGTGCTTAATCAAGACGAATCAAAACAATTGCAATATTATCTTTTCCACCATTTTCATTCGCTTTCTCTATTAGCTCTTTCCCCGATGCTTCTAGATTGTCCCCATTATTTTTAATAATAGCTAGAATCTCATCATCTTCTAACATATTCGACAACCCATCAGAACACAATAGAATGATATCCCTAGATTTTACACCAACTTCAAAATAATCTGGTACGACAGTAAGACTTGCTCCTACGGCTCTTGTAATAACATTTTTCTTTGGATGGTATCTGGCTTCACTACGTTTAATTTCACCAGTCTTCACCATTTCCTCAACTAAGGAATGGTCTTCTGTAATCTGTTTCATTGTATCATTAATCAAGTACAACCTGCTGTCTCCAATGTTAGCAACATACATTAATTGATCTATAATGGTTGCTAGAACTAATGTAGTTCCCATTCCTTCTAAACCAGTCTGCTCTCTTGCTTGCTTTAATAGCATCTCATTGGTTTTTGCAACTGCGGTATCTAACATACCAATCACAGTCTTCTCTTCGCTTTCCCCTATGAGTTTTACCATTTCATCTACACAATAACGAGAAGCAAAATCACCAGCGTTATGTCCACCCATACCATCGGCTACAATAAACAGGTTTGGAAGTGCTCCAACCGAACACTCATTACAATATACATAATCTTGGTTGATCTCTCTTTTTTGACCAACATCTGTAATAGAATATGTGTTCATCCTATTGTTTCACCTCCTGTGCTATTGTCTTATCCGTATAACTCTTTCTTAATTGTCCACAAGCTGCATTAATATCTGAGCCCATTTCTCTTCTAATAGTAACATTAATTCTGTTTTTTTCAAGTATATTTTTGAAATTTTGTATGTTATTACCCGTAGAGCGCTTATAATCCCGCTCTTTAATAGGGTTAACAGGAATTAAATTCACATGACAATTTTTACCTTTCAAGAGTCTACTAAGCTCTTTTGCACAAGCTGCTGTATCATTTACTCCATCTACTAAGCTATATTCATAACTGATTCTTCGACCAGTCTTTTCGTAATAATAATCACAAGCATCAAGGACATCTTGTAACTTAAAACTATTTGCTACCGGCATTATTTTCGCTCTTTCCTCATCATTTGGAGCATGTAAGGATAACGCCAGAGTAATTGAGAGTCCTTCTTCTGCTAGTGCTCTCATCTTTGGAACTAAGCCACAGGTGGATACAGTGATATTTCTTTGTGAAATATTTAAACCATCCAAAGATGATATCATACGAATAAATTTCACAAAGTTATCATAGTTATCCATAGGTTCTCCGGTTCCCATAATTACAATATTACTTACTCTTTCACCGGAAAGTCGTTGTATCTGGTACACTTCATCTAGCATCTCTGATGTTCTTAGGTTTCTTGTAAGTCCACCAAGTGTTGATGCACAAAAGCGACATCCCATACGACAACCAACCTGAGATGAGATGCAGACCGAATTCCCATGATGATATTTCATTAATACACATTCAACAACATTACCATCTGGTAATCGAAATAAATATTTTACAGTACCGTCAATTTTTGATTCATATCGTTCTAATTCAGTAACACAGATAAGTTCGTATTCAGAGGCAAGTTTCGTTCTTAAGTCTTTTGACAAATTAGTCATATCTTCAAAACTTCGAACTAATTTGACATGGAGCCACTCATAAATCTGTTTTGCACGAAATTCTTTTTCTCCAATGGCTTTTAAACTTACCTTTAATTCTTCTAATGTAAGTGCTTTGATGTCTATTTTTTCAGTATTACTTTGCATTTTTACCCCATTCCCACGCATATCTTTGCGCATCGTCTAAAAGAAATATCATGCCCGCTTCGTAGTAGGCCGGAAGTTAGTACCGAGGACGACGCAGGCACAAACTTCTGTGTGAAGTCTTAGAATTTCTTAGGCGGCGTCTTTTGGCGCCTTAGAAATTCACTTCACACTTAAACCTTTCTAAATCTTGAGATAAAGAAACCATCAACCCCGGATTTATCCGGTAATAGTTGTAGATAACCTAGCTTTGATGTTTCGCACTGTAATTTTTCTGGCAGATAAGTATCAATGGATTCTGGTTGTAATTTTAATTTCTCTGATATAAAGCGTACATTTTCTTCATTCTCTTCTGGATTTATCGTACATGTACTAAATATCAGAACACCACCTGGCTTTAAGTAAGAGACAATAACCGTAAGAATCTCTCTTTGTAACTTAGCCAGTTCCGACATCATCTCTTTTGTCATATTATACTTGATATCTGGCTTTTTCCCGATGACACCAAGTCCTGAACAAGGAAGGTCTGCTAAGATAATGTCCGCTTTTTCTTTTGCTGATTCATCAAATACTAACGCATCAAAAACTTTAACAGATACATTTTGATAACCAGTACGTTCTAAGTTTTGCTCAATTAATGCAACTTTTTTCTCTGTCTTATCTCTCGCATCTACAAGACCTAGGTTTTTACCACCGTTAGCCATAAGAAGAAGTTCGGCTGCATGTAAGGTCTTACCTCCAGGTGCTGCACATACATCAATGATATAATCTCCCGCCTTAATTCCAGCAATCGTGCCAACCATCATGGAACTTTCATCTTGAACTTGAAAATATCCTTTTTGGAAGCTATCAAGTGATGTAAGAGAATTATAAGATGAAATTTTCTTTGCATTCGCAAGGTAAGCTCCGTCTTTAACCTCTATGCCTTCTGATTCTAGACATTTTACCAACTCATCGATAGAAATTTTACTTTCATTGATACGTATGGATGTATCTTGGGTCATTAAAAAAGCCTGTAACATTTCTTCCACCTGTTCTTTGTTATAGCTTTTTAACCAAAATTCCACCAAGTCTTTCGGCATTGAATATTGATAGGAAAGTTTTTCTATTTCATTCATTGTACTAATGTCAAATCCATTTTTCTTTTGAAATTCTCTGCTTAGATTTCTTAATATCCCATTAACAAAACCAGACAAACCACCCAGCCCACGTTTTTTGACTAGCTTAACTGCCTCATCACATGCTGCGCTATCTGGAATCTGATCCATAAATTCTATTTGATATGCTGCAATTCTAAGAACATTTCGAATTACAGGCTTCATTTTTTTTACCTTAATCTTTGAAAATCGCTCCAAATCATAATCAAGCCTTAGTTTTTGTTCTAAAACCCCAAGGCAGAGCCTTGAGATAAAGGCTCTGTCTTGCTTATTTAAGTCTTTATATATTTTTAAGGTTTCATTGATTACAACGTGACTTGGAAGCTTATCTTCATTAATTTTTAGGCACATCGTAAGTACAATATCTCTCGCGTTCATAGTTCTCCAATCATTTCTTATACTAAGTTCGTTACTAAAACCTTTTTGCATATCTTGGAAAGATTTTTAAAAAGGTTTTAATAAGCGATTAGTATTAATCTCTATTTCGATTCCCATAAAGCAGAACCAAACGAAGCAGTTGTAATATAGAAGCTGCGGCACTAGCAACATAAGTAAGCGCTGCGGCACCTAGCACTTTCTTTGTATCTCTGATTTCATCTCCATACAAGATTCCAGTATCCGATAATACCGCTACCGCTCTTTTTGAAGCATTAAATTCAACTGGTAGAGTTACCAACTGAAATAAGACAGCCAAAGAAAACATAAGAATACCGATGGTAATCAAAGTCTGAGAACCGCCTATCAAGATTCCTATTAAGATAAGTGGCCAGGATATCATTGCACCGAAATTAGCAACTGGCACAATTGCGGATCTAAGCCTAAGAGGAACGTAAGACTTCTGATCTTGAATTGCATGACCGCATTCATGTGCTGCAACACCAATCGCAGCAACAGAAGTACTATCATATACCGACTCCGATAACCTTAGTACTTTATTTCTTGAGTCATAGTGATCGGTTAGACTTCCGCTAACTCTTTGAATCTGAACGTCGTATATTCCAGAAGAACGCAAAATTCGTTCAGCAGCGGTTGCTCCAGTCATTCCTGACATACTTCTTACCCTACTATATTTTGAAAATGTAGATTTCACTTTCATGGAAGCTGCGATACTTAGAATTGCTCCAACAATAATCATCCAATAATAAGGATCAAAATAAAATCCATAAAACGGTGATCCATAATATAAAAAATTTAACATCTATGATACCTCCTAACTTTCTCCAATCATACCATGGATTCGTGTCTAAACTTTTAAGACTTCATTAATTTTTCATTAAAGATATTATTATCTTTACATAATGAATTCTTTCCTATACGAAGTGTTAGTTCATGGTAATCAGGCGTTATATGATACCGACATGAATTAACCATCCTTCAATGGCTAATTTTACAAAGGATGTAAGTTACTAATTAATTTTTTGCTAGAATCTCCCCAACATTTACAGGATATCCACGCAAAAACTCACTCGTCAACATTCTTTTCTTACCTTCCAACTGAAGTTCATTAATTTTTAACAGCTTATCACCAGTTTTCACATAGATTGCTTCTTTGGTTACTTTTACTATACTACCAAAAGAAGCTTCCTTTGTTTCCTCTGTCAACTCAGAATCCTCGACTACCTCAGCTTGCCATAATTTTAAAGTTTTTCCCTTATAATAAGTATAAGCGCTTGGCCAAGGATTTAGTCCACGAATCATTCTCTCTATGGAAACCGCATCTTTAGAAAAATCGATTTTACCCATATCTTTGGATAGCATTTTAATGAAAGTAGATTGTGTATCATCCTGTTTTGTAAATGTAGCTGTTCCATTTTTAATTTGTTCAATCGCTTCTAGTAGAGCATCTCCACCAATCCCTGCTAATTTGTCATGTAAACTGCCGCCTGTTTCATCTTTTGAAATTTCAATTTCTTTTTTTAAGATCATATCTCCTGTATCACAGCCAACATCCATCTTCATGATGGTAACTCCTGTTTTCTCTTCGCCATTTAAGATAACCCATTGAATTGGCGCACTACCACGATATTTTGGTAATAAAGAAGCATGAACATTAATACAACCATACGGTGGAAAATCCAAAATATCCTTTGATAACATCTGCCCAAAAGCTGCAACTAAGATAATATCTGGAGCCAAAGCTTTTAGTTGTTCTACGAATTCAGGCTCCTTCACACGCCTTGGTTGATAAACAGGAATCTGATGCTTTAAAGCCACTTCCTTTACCGGTGGAAACGCCATCTCTTTTCCTCTACCCTTTGGCTTATCTGGCTGTGTTACCACTCCAATTATTTCAATATCAGAAGAAAGCAGTGTTTCTAAAATTGTCGCTGCGATTTCTGGTGTCCCCATATAGATTGCTTTCATTCTCATCCCTCCAATTCCTATTCCTCATCCTCATCATATCCAGTCACATCGTGTAATTCTCCACTCACTTTATCCACATATAAAACACCATTTAAATGGTCGATTTCGTGGCAGAATGCTCTAGCTAATAAACCTTCTCCTTCTACTTCAAAAGGGTTCATATGACGGTCGTATGCTTTTACTTTCACATAGTTTGGGCGAGTTACAACACCTGATTTTCCTGGTAAACTAAGACAACCTTCATCTCCAGTTTGCTCACCATCTGTTGCAATAATTTCTGGATTAATTAATATTATTGGTTCATTTCCTTCTGGTGATACATCAATGACAACCAATCGTTTCAAAACACCAACCTGTGGAGCAGCCAACCCAACACCTTGTGCTTCATACATTGTATCAAGCATATCGTCGATTAACATATCAATTTTTGGTGTAACTTCTTCAATAACCTTTGAGGTTTTGTTTAATATACTATCTCCCATTATTCTAATATTTCTTTTCGCCATGTCTTTCTTCCTTTCGTTAATAACTATTCAATGGATCAAAATCAAATTGTACATTGCACTTTTTAAAATACTCTGAAACCGAAATATATTGCTCTAAAAAGTCTTTTACATCAACAAGATACTCATACTCTTGCTCTTTTAGATACAAAACCCTTCGATAAATATCATTCATTTTTGCTATTCCAGCAGGTGCAGGACCAATAATACTAATATTAGGTTTCTGTTTTTCTTGCTCTTTCAATATTACATGTATTTCATCATCTTGGCTTTTAAGCTTTTCTAACTCGTTTTCTGTTTCATTTATAAAAAGCTCTACTTGCTCGTTTTCTTTTTCATGCATTAAAAGTTCTTCTTGCTCGTTTTCTTTTTCATGCATTAAAAGCTCTACTTGCTCGTTTTCTTTTTCATGTATTAAAAGCTCTACTTGCTCGTTTTCTGTTTCATGTATAAAAACTTCTTCTTGTGAATTTATCCACTCTTTCACCGCTCCAGCCAAAAGATCCGCAGAAAGTATAACAACTTCTTCTTCTTTTGACTGTATTAAAATAGCCATAATGTGTGCAGCCGGCGGATATTTCATAAGACGACGATAATTCATCTCTTGCTCATAAAATCCAATATAATCTTCTGTCGCCGCAGTGGTCACTGCATAGTGCTCTGGTTGATAAGTTTGAATAACAACCTCTCCAGATAGATCTCCACGCCCTGCACGTCCAGCTGCTTGCGCTAACAATTGGAATGTTCTCTCTGCTGCCCGATAATCATTTGCGTAAAGCGATAAATCGGCTGCCAAAATTCCAACTAAAGTCACCCCAGCAAAATCATGTCCTTTTACAATCATTTGTGTTCCAATTAGAATATCTGCTTCACCATTTGCAAATGAGCTTAAGATTTCTTCATAACTTAGTTTATTCTTTGTTGTATCTGCATCCATTCTAAGAACTCTAGCCATCGGAAATTCCTTATGAACCATAGCCTCAACTTTCTGAGTTCCTGTTCCAAATGCAGCAATATACTTAGAACCACAAACCGGACAAAGATTTGGAGTTGGAATTTCATAACCGCAATAATGACATTTTAACACACCAGTACTATGTGACGTCAAGGAAATATCACAATGAGGACATTTCATTGCTGTTCCACAACTTCGACATGATACAAATCCTGCATATCCTCTGCGATTTAAAAATAACATAATCTGTTCTTTTTTACTTAATCGATCTTCTATTAAACTTCGTAACAATTCACTAAAAATCGATTTGTTTTTCTTCTTTAACTCTTCTTTTAAATCAACAATAGTAACTTTTGGAACTCTAGCCGCTTTCGCTCGCTTCGTCAAACGAAACAACTCATACTCCCCGTCCATTGCCTTTTTATATGCTTCAAGAGATGGAGTTGCAGAGCCTAAAACAATGGAAGCATTGCTTAATTCGCCTCTTTTAATTGCAACTTCTCTTGCATGATATTTTGGTGGCATCTCACTCTTATAACTTGTTTCATGCTCTTCATCAATTATAATTAATCCAAGGTTACGAAATGGTGTGAATAAAGCTGATCTAGGACCTATCATGATATCGATATCCCCATTTTTTGCACGTTCAATTTGATCATATCGTTCTCCAGCAGACATCTTGGAGTTCAGAATTGAAATACGATTACCAAACCTTTTATAAAACCGTACTACAGTCTGATACGTAAGAGCTATTTCTGGAATTAACATAATAACCTGTCTACCAGATTGTATAACATGGTCGATAATTTCCATATATACTTCTGTCTTTCCGCTACCTGTTATCCCATGAACTAAGTAAGTTCTTCGAATTCCTTCTTCATAATCCTTTATAACCTTAGAAACGATTTCCTGCTGTTCCTCATTTAAAGAGATTCTATAGCTATCTGTAGTCTTTGAATGAATTGGATTTCGATACTTTGTTTCTGCTTCTATTTGAATGATTCCACTTTCTTTTAAAGAGTTAATTGTCGTTCTTGATATATTTAACTTATTAACGATAACCTCAAATTCAATTTCATCACTCTTCATAAGAGCCAATAATAATCTTGCTTTTGCTTTATGCTTTTTCTTTTCAGCCTCAATATAAGCATCTTGCAATTTATCTCTTGATACCGCTGAGGATACGATTCGTTTTTCTATCTGCTTTACGCTTTTCTTGACTGGAATTACCGTCTTTAAAGCATCATTCATTGTGCCGCCATATTGTTCTTTTACAAATGCAGCAAGGGCTATCATCTGTCCCTCGATTGGTAGCCCTTTTTCTTTGAATCCAAGTATTGATTTTATTCTCTCTGGAGCAATCTTTGGTACATCAGATAATCCAACAATATAACCATCAATACTTCGATTTCCATTACCAAATGGTATAGTTACCGGCATGCCAATAACAGCATCCGCACAAAGAGCAGGCGGTATGCTGTATTGGTAGGTTTTATCTAGATTTTCAACTGATATATCCACTATAATATCTGCATATTGCATTCCTATTGAACTTCATCCTTTCCCATGTACATTAACTCTTCTTTCATTCTTTTCACAATTAGATCAAGTTGCATACCACGAGAACCTTTTAAGAGTATAGCATCTCCTTTTGTGAAATGCGTTTTTATATATTGAAAAACTTCATCTCTATCCATAAAACTCTTTGTGTTTATACCATTCCAATTATCACGTACTCCATCTAGGATGTACTTAGCTTCATCACCAATCGTTAACACTTCATCGATCAATGAGGATTCTTTTCCTGAAGCTTTTGCAAGCTGACATTGTTTCGCTAAATATTCACCGACCTCATAATGACATTTCTTAGAATGCTCTCCTAGCTCTAATATATCTGCAAATACTATGAACTTCTTATGTTCTTTCGGAATATCCATAATAACATGGATTGCTCCCTTCATAGAATCTGGACTTGCATTATAGGTATCATCAATAATGGTAATACCATTGACTTTTTCAATCTCGCCACGCATCGCAATTGGTTTATATTCTTTTAATCCAAGCTTTGCAACTTTTGGGTCAATCCCTAATTGAATCGCGAAGAAAAGAGCAGCAAGAGCATTTAATATATTATGCTTTCCAAGAACCGATAAAGTGACTTCATCCAAAACTTCCTTACACCCTACTTTATAGTGATAAGTAAATGTTGTAGTCTCTCCATCTGTCTTAATATTGTCTGCATAGATACTACAGCTTTCATCTGTACCAAAGGTATAAACGGATGCTTTCCTAAGGCTCTTTCTTGCATTTTCTGATAAATCAATTGTAACAGAGCTTTGTGTTTTTTCTTTGACAGAGTCGACATCTTTGGAGTATTCATGATAGATTTCTAATAACAATGGATCCTCTCCATTTAACAATAGAATAGAATCATCCGAAAAATAATTAACGATATTTAGCTTTTCTTTTCGAATATTCTCTTGTGTCTTTAATTGTCCAATATGAGATACCCCAATGTTTGTAATAACTGCCATATTAGGTTTTGCTACTTTTGCGATACGCTCCATCTCGCCAAATTCACTCATCCCCATCTCAATAATCCCTACTTCATGAGATTCATCAAGCATCAGCATCATCTGTGGCAAACCAACTTGACTATTCATATTTCCTATTGTTTTTAATACCTTACATCCAGTACTCAAAGCCGCTGAAATCATTTCCTTTGTTGTTGTTTTACCAACACTTCCGGTTATCCCGATGATTGGTATATTACTATGATCACGATGGTATTCACCGAGACGCTGTAATGCATCCACTGTATTGTTTACTTTAATATAAACCATATCTTCGGTACTTTCTGCTATTTCTTCTTTGCTTGTAAGTGTTACTCTGATTCCTTGTTGATATGCATCTGCAATGTAATCATGTGCATCTACCCTTTCACCAACAATAGGAACAAAAAGTGTGTCACTATCTCCTACTTTTGAGTTGGTGCTAATTTTATAAATTGTTCTATCTTTATTTCCTTTTATTATAGTGCCACCAGTGATTGTAGCAATTTCCCTTACATGAAACGTTGCCATATGAAACCTCAATTCTGCCGCTTTCGCGTTTTTTATTACAATACTAACTTTATGTGCTAATACAAAGAGGAGTGTAATAAAAGAAAGCTCTGCGTAAAGCAGTTTTTACATTAACTCTCATCTTCGTCCTTTCACATACATACAAACTAAATGTCTAAGTTTAACTATAGGGCACTTCTTTGTTCTAAAGTCATCTCGTCAATGATTTCTTGTACCAATTCTCTATCATCCATGTGATATTTCACACCACGAATTTCTTGATAATTTTCATGTCCTTTACCAGCGATTAGAATAATGTCTCCTTCTTGCGCTGTTAAAATACTATGGCGTATTGCTTCCTTACGATCTAGTATCGCTATATAATCACCTTTTCCTCGCTTCACTCCAACCACAATATCATCTAAGATATCTTGTGGTTCCTCAAATCTAGGATTATCAGAAGTTACAATTGTAAAATCAGCTAAATTCGATGAAATCTCACCCATCTCAAAACGTCGATCTTTTGAACGATTACCGCCACAACCAAACAAACATACCAACCGCTTTGGCTCATATTCTCTCAAAGTAGATAACACGCTTTGAAGACTCATAGCATTATGAGCATAATCAATCATCAAAGTAAATTTCTTTGAAACCTCTACTGGCTCAACCCTACCTTTTACCTTAATCTTAGTTAATACTTCCCTAATACGCTCCTCATTAATTTGAAAATGTCTACAAATAGCAATTGCTGTTAGAGAATTATAAACTGTAAATTTTCCTGGTATATTAACTTGAACTGAGAAATTACACAATCCACTTACCTTATATAATACCATTAAGTTACCAAGTTTGGAATGCAAATCAATATCAACCGCTCTTAAATCTGCTTTTTCACTGAGTCCATAGGTTTCTAACGTACAAGTATGACCACTTAAAACCTGTTCCATATGCTTATCGTCTATATTCGCGATTCCTACTTTACATTGTTTAAATAAAAGTCCTTTGCATGCCATGTATTCTTCAAAACTACCATGTTCTCCTGGACCAATATGATCTGGTTCCATGTTGGTAAATACTCCAATATCAAAAGTAAATCCACTCACACGATGAAGCATTAGTCCTTGAGATGATACCTCCATAACAACACAGGTGCATCCAGCTTCTACCATTTGCGCAAAATACTGTTGAACCAAATATGATTCTGGTGTTGTATTATTCGCCGGTATCACAGTATCCCCTATAATTGTCTCAATTGTACCGATCAAACCCGTTTTTATTCCTGCTTCTGATAATATAGCATGAACCATGTAAGTCGTTGTTGTCTTCCCTTTGGTTCCGGTAATACCAATGGTCTTTAACTTTTCAGCAGGATAGTCAAAATACGCTGCGGACAAATAAGCAAGAGCTTCTCTTGTATTGGATACCAATAATAATGTAACACCATCTGGCACTGTTACTTCTTTTTCAGCCACAATAACACTAGCACCCTTTGTGATGACTTCATCGACATAAGAATGTCCGTCACTAACAACTCCTGTAATGCACACAAAAATAGAATCCTTTTCTACTTTTCTAGAGTCATAACATAAAGTACTAATCTCTCTATCAAGGGTTCCCTGTTTACATTGATAGGTTAATCGTTCTAATAACTTGGTTAACTTCATAGTGAAATCCTCATTTCTTTTCTATTTATTTATCTTTACTATTTATATATCTTGTTATTTTGATTACTCTTTTTTTGATCACTCTTTTTTATACTCTTTTTAAATTACTCTTTTATCTAGATTACTCTTTTATTACGATTTCTCTTTTTTATAGACTACTCTTTTATTAAGTTTCTTATCATTAATAAATACCAATCTTTTTTATCAATCTATTCCTATCTTATCTATATTTATCATAAATTTCTATGGTATTTTCTGCTGGATATCATTCAATAACTGCTATGTTTTTATAAGCTTTTCTTATTTTTGGGTAATACTATCTATAATTTTTCTTTTATTTTTCAACTTAATTATAGTATGAGTTTTTTTACACGAGAAATTCCCACGGTCCTTTTCAAACCGTGGGAAATGTTTTTACTTATAATATTTCATATAACTCTTCGTATTTACTCGCAGAAGTACTCCACGAGTAATCTTTTGCCATACCTCTATCAATAATCTTATTCCATTCTCTTTTTTTATTTTGATAAATTTCTTTTGAATACCGGATGGTATCAAGCATTTCATGAGCATTGTAATTTTTAAAGCAAAAACCTGTCCCCGTACTTTCATATTGATTATATGGTTCAACAGTATCTGCAAGACCACCAGTTTCTCTCACGATGGGAACTGTACCATACCTTAAACTCATAAGCTGACTTAAACCGCATGGTTCAAACAGCGATGGCATTAAAAACGCATCACATGCGGCATATATTTTATGGGAGCGTTCATTCGAATAAAAAATATTTGCAGACACACGATTACTGTATTTCCAAGCAAAGTGACGAAATAGACTTTCATATCTATCCTCACCAGTTCCAAGGACAATTAGTTGAGTATCCTCTGCGCATATCTCTTCCATCACGCATTCAATCAAATCCAATCCTTTTTGATCTGTTAAGCGTGAAACTATTCCGATCATAAAAAGTTTGTCATCTACTGTAATACCAAGTTCCTTTTGAAGGGCTCGCTTATTTTTTATTTTTTCTTTTCTAAAGTTTCTTGCATTATATGGATAGGCTATATGAGAATCTCCTTCTGGATTATATTCCTCATAATCGATACCATTTACGATACCACAAAGAGTATTGGAACGAGCTCGCATTAACCCATCTAAGCCTTCTCCGTAAAAAGGCATAGTAATCTCGTGAGCATAAGTATCACTAACTGTTGTTACATAATCAGCATATACAATACCACCTTTGAGATAATTCGCATCACCATATGCCTCCAATTTGTCCGGAGTAAAATAGTACTCAGATAGCGCTGTGATATCTTGTACTGTCTTTTTATCCCACACACCTTGGAACTTTAGATTGTGTATTGTCATGATTGTTTTAATTCCATGATAAAATTCATTATCTTGAAAGTTATCATGCAAATAAACTGGGATTAAACCTGTCTGCCAATCATGGCAGTGTATAATATCAGGTCGGAAGTTAAGGGTCGGTAGACAGGATAATACTGCTTTACTAAAAAAAGCGAATTTCTCGATATCCTCATAAATATTTCCATATGGCTTGCTTCCAGCAAAATAAAATTCATTATCAACGAAATAAAACCATATTCCTTCGTATTCATATTCTAAAACACCGACATATTGTGTTCTCCAATTTAAATTCATGAAAAAATGCGTGCGATACTGCATTTTATCCTTCCACTGTCTTGGTATAGACAGATAATTGGGTAGAATAACACGAACATCGAATTTATCCCGATCTATGTATTTCGGTAAAGAACCTACCACATCGGCTAAACCACCCGTTTTCACAAATGGAACGCCTTCCGATGCAACGAATAAAATCTTTTTCATACGATATGCCTCCGTAATTTTATTATTGCAATTCCTTCCTATCATTGCGTACATCTGATTATGTTCTTAATCTGCTTGTATGCAATCACCGATGAATCTAATTATACAATACATTGCAATAATAGAAAAGAGGCAAATTCATCACATTCTAAGCTTATACTCTAAACGAATTTTATCCGCAATTAAAGCCACAAACTCTGAATTAGTTGGTTTACCTTTTCCGTTACTAACGGTATAACCAAATAAGTCATCTATCGTATCCATCTTTCCTCGACTCCATGCAACTTCAATCGCATGGCGTATTGCTCTTTCCACCCTGCTAGGCGTAGTTTTATGACGCTTTGCAATGGATGGATATAGCTGCTTTGTAATAGAGTTTAACATCTCTGTATCATCTACAGACATCATAATTGCATCCCTAAGATACTGGTAACCTTTGATATGTGCAGGAACACCAATTTCATGAATTATATTGGTTACGTCAGACTCCAAATTTTTTTCTTTATAGGCTGCAGGATTGTCGTATGTATTTAATTTATGATTATCCACTAACTTAATATGATAATCAGCTTTTAATTGTTTAATCCTACTTAATACAGTATTATTATCGAATGGTTTTAAAATATAATAACTAGCACCTAATTCAAATGCATTTTCAGTTACGCGCTCTTGACCAATTGCTGTGATGACAATAAAAGATGGCGCTTTTTTAAATTCAGAACTTTTCTTGATTTTTTCCATAACTCCAAGTCCGTCTAACTTTGGCATGATTAAATCTAACAAGACAACATCTGGATTTTTATCCTTAATCACTTCTAACGCTTCAAGGCCATTTTCCGCTCTTCCAATTACCTCAACATCATTATCATTCTTTAGTACTTCCTCCAATAGATTTAACATCCTGATGTTGTCATCAACAATTACCACACTTATTTTCCCCATTCCGAATCCTCCTAGATTTCTTTTCCATCCGATCCTACGAAAGATGTGTTATTATGAAAGGGGCCCAATTCCTTTCTATATAGGTTTTTTCTTTCCCTATTATGACACCATCTACCTTACATAATATGCGCGCTATATCAGTAAAGCTGTTTCGTATGATTTTTTCTACTGTTACTATTAACACAATATTCAATTTGTTTACAATAAACTTCGGCAAGAGTTTTAACCTGCCATTTATAATTTCTAAATCTAGAATAGAAAAATATATATTGTAATATTTTGTTAACAGCTACAGGAAAATTATACCCATATTTTACCAATTTTTCAATTCTATTTTAACGCATTATTCGACAGAAAGTCAATCTGCTTTTTATCATTTTTTAATTTTTTTGTAATATTCCACTAAATAAGGTTCTATTACAAAGCAATCGACTCTCTGAAGAATGAGCGTAGAAACAGCTTTACTGTTGGATTATCTCGAGCATATTTTCTATAAAAGTGCCATATCCCATCGAAGCGTCACGAATAAAAACATGAGTTACCGCTCCTACTAATTTTCCATTTTGAATTATAGGACTACCGCTCATTCCTTGTACAATTCCACCAGTTAATTCTTTTAAACGTTCATCTGTAATCTTTATTACCAAACCTTTGCTATGGGATTTATTCCCAAAATCAATACTTTCAATATATATCTTATATTCTTTTATTTGACCTTCTACATTACAAAGTATAGTTGCATCACCTATTTGAATTTCTTGCTTTAAAGCAATTGGAATAGGATTAATATAAATACTATTTGCAACTCGTTTGTATATATCTGAGGTATTTACAATTTGTCCGAATATCCCCTGAGGTGAATTCTTTGTAATACTACCAATTTTACTAAGAGAGTTCTCATGAATAACTCCACTTAATTCTCCTGGTTGTCCTGATTTTCCTTTAATTATATTAACTACTTCTGCATCATAGACACTACCAGTTTTTACAGACATTAATAATCCAGTATCCACGTCTGTAATTCCATGTCCAAGTGCGCCATAATCTCCAGTCGTAGTTACAAAAGTTAAGGTTCCAATGCCTTGAGTATCATCTCTTATCCAAGTTCCTATTTTAAATTCCCCTGTGGCAGTTGCAACTGGTTGGACTTTTAAGGTAACATACTGAGTATCTCTTTTCACCTTTAATGATACAGGTTGACCATTACACGTTTGAATTATTTTTATCAATTCTTCTTTACTAGATAATTTTCTATTGTTTGCTTCCATGATATAATCACCTGTCTTTAATATATTAAGAGCAGGTTCATAATTCATACCATCTTTTGACATTACTTCTGCTGTTCCAAGTACTAAAATACCATCTGTCTCTAAAGTTATACCGATTGTTCCTCCGCAGGGGATTACTTCAACAGTATCTATAACATCAAGAGAAATATTCTTAATTGAAAGCCATCCAAATAGTTTTAAATTTACTTTATAAGAACCAGTTTTATTAGACTGCAATTGGAAAGGCTTACTTAAATCTATATTTATCTGTCCTGCTGGTACGTTAGATTTTGCTATCTGTGATACGGTAACATCATCGCTATCAATTTCAGCTTGTATTGGAACTTTTAGATTAAAACTCTGCGACTTATCAACTAAGATTCTAATTTTATCAGGGATTGCTTTATTTAATATATAAAAGGAAAATAAGAAGATACCTATGATATCCAGTATTAAAAATAACACTAACCATCTTCGGTATCTTCTTCTCGGAACGGCATTAATTTCCCCTGTGTGTGATTTATGCATACTAATCTCCTGCCTTTCTCATAACATAACTTCATGCTATAACAAATAAATTTCCTATCGTAATCAAGAAATTCATATAAATCTTGATTAATAATAAGAATTTTTGTTATATCATAAGACCTCATGTTACTAACTTTCCGTCAAAATAGAAAAGGATATACCGTAGTAGTATATCCTTAATTCTTAATTTATTTCTGAGTTTAGTATGTGTAAATCATTTAATTTCAAACTAGGATTTTAAGTCTTTGTTACCATTCCTCTTTTTGTTATCCATGGCAGCTATTTAACGATATTGTTTCGTATGATTCGCTAATTCTTTCATCTCTAAGGCACTCGTTAAAACTGTATCTGTAATTTTAGCTCCTCCAAGAATTCTCGCCAGTTCTTGAACAACCTCCGTTTCTTCCAATTGACGTATGTTCGTATTCGTTGTAATTCCATCCGTATTTTTTTCTATAATATAATGCGTATCTGCCATCGCCGCTATTTGTGGTAAGTGCGTGATACAAAGGATTTGATGTTCTCCAGCTAATATCCCTAGTTTCTCTGAAACTTTTTGAGCTGTTCTACCACTAATACCAACATCTATTTCATCAAAAATTAATGTTTGGATATCATCTTTCTTTGCCATAACAGACTTCATAGCCAACATAATTCTTGATAATTCGCCGCCGGATGCAATCTTTGCTAGTGGTCTGATTGGTTCTCCTGGATTTGTAGAAATCATAAATTCAGCTTCATCTAATCCATTCACCGTATAATTATTAAGCCGCTTGATATCAATTTCAAATTTAACATCTAAGAAATTTAAATCAATTAATGCTGATTTCATTTTTTCTGCTAAGTGCAAGGAAGTTTTTTTGCGAATTGAAGATAATAGATCACATTCCTTCTTTAACTCTTGTTCTGTTACAGCTATTTTTTGTCGAAGTTCCTGCAAATATTCATCGTATGCTTCGTATTTTTTCTTTTTTGCTTCCAAATTTTTATAATAATTAAAAATCTCACTAATACTATTTCCATACTTAGACTTTAAGTGATTAATTAAATTTAAACGATTTTCAACTTCTGCAAAACCATCTAAACTATCACTAGAATCACTAAGATATTCAGAAACATCACGATTGAAATCATTGAGTAACCCCTCAATGTCGATTAATTGAGTTAAAAAACCATTTAATTGTAAATCATACTCTGATATTTTACTTAAATATTTTACAGCTCGGCTAATTAAATCAGCGGCACTATCTGCACTATCCGATGTATGTTTATAAGCTCCTGACAGGTTTTCATTAATTAAATTTGCATTGGATAATTTTTTATATTCTGCTTGTAGACTAATATCCTCGTCCATTACAAGTTTTGCTTCTTCTATTTCCTTCATCTCATATTCTAAAAAGGAAAGTTCTCTTAAACGTTTATCCTCATCTATTTCAGCATTATCATATTCATCTTTTAATTTCTGATAGGTATGATATAACACTTGTACTTTTTCCTTATGTACCGCTGCTTCTTCTTTCGCAAAACGGTCTATCATCTCTAAATGCTTGTGTTTATATAATAAGGATTGATGTTCGTGCTGTCCGTGGATATCGAGTAACAAAGATGCAATATCTTTTAACAATTGAGCTGTTACATTCTCACCATTTAACTTGCAGATACTTCTACCATTCGACATAATTTTTCTAGAAATTAAAATCTGTCCATCTTCTTTTGGTAAGTCATTCTCTTCAAGAAGCCTTAGTACCTCAAGACGATTCGTGACGAACACTAGCTCAACTAAAGCATATTCACTATTTTTTCGAATAATGTCTTTGGTTACCTTACCACCAAGTGCTACATTAATGGAATCAATTAAGATAGACTTACCAGCACCAGTTTCACCTGTTAAAATATTCAAATGATCCTTAAAATAAACTTCTACCTCATCAATAATTGCGAAGTTTTTCACGTGCAGACTTAGCAGCATAGTTTCCTCCTATAATCGTTAATCAAACATATGTTCGTTTTTTCTTATTCTAGCACAAGTTGTATTGAAGTTCAATCCCTGTTTTTTTAAAAATAAAAAATTGTCATAATGCTTGGTATCCTGCCTTATTTTTGTACAATATAACATTGAAATGTTATGTTATAGGAACAAGTATGGAATGGCAATATATCAAAAATAAAATATAAAAAAATGCTCTGCACCTAGTCCTATGCTATACTTCCACACGAACTTTAGGCGCAGAGCCATTTTCATATCATCATATTGTTCAAATAAATATTAAAAATATCTTTGTAAATCATCTTTTCTTATTGACCAGTAGCTCCAATCTTTACCACAGTAACCTTACATGCAAGCCTTCGTCCATTCACTATTGCATATACTGTGGTTGTTCCAATTTTTCTACCTGTTACCAATCCATTTTCAATAGTTGCAATGTTTTGGTTGTCAACATCCCAACGTACGGATAGATTACTTGTGGAACCAACATCAATTCGAAGTCTTTCCGAACTATACGTTTCTAGTTCAAGATTTTTCTTACTAAGTCCAACAACATAAACCGTGATGGATGCCCTTCGTCCAGATTCCGTCATAACAGTAATATTGGCTGTACCAACTTCATTAGCAAGTATCCTACCTGTGGATTCATTCACACTTGCAACTGCTGGATTATCAGAACTCCAAGTATACGAATCCGTTGAATTGTTTGGTACCATTGAGATACGTACTGTTTTTGTTTCACCTGGAGACATAATAACTTCTGACTCCTGAGCCGTAATTCCTGTACTAGGTATAGGTGCAATAACACGAACATAACAAATTGCAGATACACCACTACTATCATTTGCCTTTACTGTTATGATACTATCGCCAGGTTCAATTCCTGTAATCACACCATTCTTATTTACAATTGCTACTTTCTTATCACTAGAACTATACAATGGTTTTTTATAAGTTGCATTGTTTGGTTTTACAGTAGCTTTTAAATTATACGATTTTCCTTGTACTAAGGTAATGTAGTTTGTATTAAGATCAATACTTGTAACCAATCGGCTTACTCGAACGGTACAAGAGGCTTCTGCACCAGATCCATCCGTTGCATAAACAGTAATGGTTGCAGTTCCGAGTTTCAGACCTTTTATCTTACCATTTTTGTCAACAGACACAATGGATTTATTACTAGTTGTCCATCTTAATTCCTTATTCGAAGCTGTTTTACCTTCAATCGTTGCCACTAATTGATAGGTCTTACCAAGCCCAAGCTTATAGTAAGTCTGATTTAGCTTAATAACTTTAACATATTCTTCTACTGTAACCGTACAATACTCAATAAATCCTCCATCTTCACTCTCTACCATAATAAGAGCTACACCGCCGGCTACACCAGTAACTTTACCATTCTTATCTACTTTAGCCACTGAAGTATTGGAGCTACTCCATATAACATCCTGACTTACTTTGCCTTCTGGTAATACAGTTGCTTCTAACTCAAGTACATCGCCAACACGAATTGTTTCTTCTGTACTACTTAGTTTTACACCTGTGGTTGGTTGTAATACAGTAACATTACAGTATCCAGTGGAACCACTTTTGGTTTTAACAAGGATAATACATTGCCCAGCACCCTTTGCTATTATTTTTCCACTCTTTGATACCGTAGCTACGCTATTATCACTAGACTCCCAAGTCAGAGTTTTTTCTGTACTGTCTGCTGGAGTTAATGTTGTTTGAAAATAATAATAATCTCCAACATTTAAAGTAAGTTTTGTAACATCTAGTTTTACGGCTGTTGCTGTTCTGCTAACATTGACTATACAAGTAGCAAGATACCCTCCGTCAATAGTCTTTAGAATTATTGTTGTACTACCAACAGCCCTAGCTGTTACCAAACCAGTACTGTCTACAGTAGCAACGGAAGTATTCGTCGAAATCCATGTAACCGCTGCATTATAGGAATCTGCTGGTTTTACAGTATAAGTAAGACGGAAAGTTTCACCAACATACATATCTTTCGTCCTATAATCTAAAGAAACACCGGTAACAGCTTTTGTTACTGTTACATTACATGTAGCTTGTACATTCGCATTGTTCGCAGATGTTACTATAATGGCAGCACTACCAGCTTTCTTTAACGTTACTTTACCGTTTTGATCCACCGTAAGTACACTTTCATCAGAGGAACGCCACACAATAGGTTCATCTTTTGCTGCCAGTGGCTCTATTGTTGCAAATAATTTAAAACTACCATTGGATAATGGCACTTTCACTGTAGTATCAGAAAGAGTAATCTTCTCAATTGGTTGATATACACGAACCAAACAAG
>JAEWHR010000072.1 GCA_023387655.1 Bacillota bacterium | reverse complement strand
TATCTCAAGTTGTTGACAGAGAAGGTCAGCCTCTGATAAGATTTCAAAAAGAGATAATCTGGGAGGTGGGTTAATGCAGATTTCAAAAAAGTTTGGTCAAGGAAAAGCGGTGTTTTCCTTGGAAGTTTTTCCGCCAAAAAAGAATAGTCCTGTGGAAAGTATATATCGTGTGTTAGGCGAATTAACAAAACTAAATCCTGATTTTATTAGTGTGACTTATGGTGCTGGAGGTAATGTAGCAGATCATACAACCTGTGACATCGCATCGTTCATACAAACAAACTATGGAATCGATGCACTTAGCCATCTTACTTGTGTTAATTCAACAAAAGAAGATATGAATGAAATACTGGAATATCTAAAAAGTCAAGGAACCATGAATATCTTAGCGTTAAGAGGGGATAGAAATCCGGAGATAGAACCGAAGAAAGACTTTACATATGCCAGCGACTTAGTGGAATACATTAAGACGAAGGGAAAGTTTCATCTTTCAGGGGCATGTTATCCAGAAATTCATCTGGAAGCATCTAGTATGGAAGAAGACATAGAACATTTAAAACATAAAGTGGATTGTGGTGTGGAGCATTTGATCTCCCAATTATTTTTTGATAATAATTATTTCTTAACGTTCTTAGAAAAAGCGAGGAAAAAAGGAATTACAGTCCCAATTGAAGCAGGCATTATGCCAGTAGTAAATAAGAAACAAATTGAACGTATGGTTACCATGTGTGGAGCTAGTATTCCTTCAAAGCTTGCTAAGATATTACAACGCTACGAATACCAAGAGGAAGCATTAAGAGATGCAGGAATTGCGTATGCTATTGAGCAAATAATGCATTTATTATCGAATGGAGTTGATGGAATCCATTTATATACCATGAATAATTCATACATAGCAACGAAGATACATGAAGCAATCTTTCCCCTATTATAAGAAATGATAATTTGCATAAGGAGCAGGATGAAGAAGTGGAAATTTTGCGGAAAATAAAGAAAATGGCGACTATTGCGAATAGGGGTTTATGGAGTGTATCTTGTGAGCGTAAGAACTTTAGAAAAGATAGAAAGCGTTTTACGCTTTTAATCAATAACATTTAAACAATAGCAAATAGGAGAGCACAATGGATAATGAAGAAAGAGATAACACAGAGCTTCAGGATATGAAGGCTTATTTGGAGATTGTCTTATCCGAGCTTGATGAGGTAAAGAAAAAACTAAATGATCAACCGATAAGAAGCCTATCTACAGAATCAATGGATCAAAAGAAGAATAAAAAACGTGGAAGAGTTCCTTTTAAGAAGCTGGCACTATTTGAAGGCATATTATTACTTGTTCTTGGAATTTCATTTCTAGTTCATCTAACAATAGGGACCAAAGCTGAAGTTCCGACATCTGGCGGTTCTATCTTTCAAGAGGAAAACAGTCAAGGCGGGGAAATAGTTCCGGCGGTAAAAACAGTGAAGCAAGTGGAGGAATTAGCAAAGCTAATTACACCTGAACTACAAAATCAAATCGCTCCATTTGAGGTAACAACGGAACGGTTATTTGGTTATGAATATCTAGTATTTACAGATGGAACCGTGAAGATATGTTACCGCAATGAGTTCCTAGAAGAGGAATTAGATGAACGCCGCCGTATTCTAATAGATAATGGGACAAAGATGATGGAGATGAGTTGGGATTATGATTTAGCTTCTAGTGTGAAAAGCTTATGTCCGAAGTATGGCTCGTTCTTTGAAGAAGGAGCAAAGCAATTCGTATTTTTCACTTATGATCAGGAAGAGAATGGAATTCCAGCAGAAGTAAGAGTAATGGATGCGAATACATTATGGGAGTATCCTGTATTTTCTATGGAGCAAGCGATAAAGGATTTATTTGCACTAAATTATGAAGAACTTCATAGTACCACAAATCAAGATGGTGATATGAGAATGACGATGGGGATAGGTGCTGCATCCTATACCTATGCCATAACGAAAGAAGCTTATATTAATGCAGTTTATTATGATGAGTTTTTACCAAACTTTGAAAAAAACTTCGATTTAATTATCGGAGAAGATGGGATTACTTTTCAAACAGTAGTTTCACTATCTGAGACAGAGTATCTTGGGGAATTATCTGCAAAACTTGTTTTGCAGGATGGTGCAATTTCTCTAGGAAAGACGGTCTATAGCGCTTACGTAACTGCAGATCAAGAGGATAGTGAAAAAGGTGGTTTAATTATTCCAAGTACAAAGATACTGGAGGAGAGAATAGCGATATGGGGACATCAAAATAAGCGTTATTTGGTGCCATTATCCGATAAAATTCCGCGTTTAGCCTATCAGTCTGAGAATTTTGTTCCATCGAATGGTAAGTTAGAATACATCGAACAAGGAATTAAGAAATCCATTCATGGTATTGATGTGTCGAAATATCAGGGGGATATTGATTGGAAGAAGGTGAAGGATTCCGGAGTAGAATTTGCTATCATTCGTCTGGGTTTTCGAGGTTTTAATGAGGGGACGTTAGAGATTGATCCTTATTTCGTTCAAAATATAGAAGGTGCTATAAAAGCAGGAGTTTCGGTAGGTGTTTACTTCTTCTCACAAGCAACAACGATTGAGGAAGCTTTGGAAGAAGCGGATTTTGTACTGGAACAAATCAAAGAGTATAAGATTTCCTATCCGGTTATCTTTGATACTGAATATGTTACAACCTATGCTGCAAGAGCGAATAATTTATCAAGGCAGCTTAGAACGGATATCACCAAAGCTTTTTGTGAGAGGATACAAAAGGCAGGATACTATCCAATGATATATGCGAATACAAAATGGATGGTAATGGGAATTGACTTAGAGCAATTATCCGCATATGATCTATGGTTTGCTTATTATGGTAATAACCTATCGTTTCCGTATAATTTCCAGATGTATCAGTATTCCGATTCCGGAAGCATTTCGGGTATTAAAGGAAATGTTGATTTAAATATAAGCTTTGTTGATTATGCAAACCGAAACATATCAGATTAAAGAAATGTTGAAAAAATGAGATGAGAAATGGTTATTTTACTTTTTAATGATTTCAAAAAGCTTGTAAAGGAACTAGTTTAGACAATCAACATAGACTACATCCAGAGTTTCACATTTTCATCAGTATTCAGACAATGTCATCTGCGATAAAGCAGACAATGGGGAATTTGATTATATAATATATTTTGAAAATGGGATTCCAGATAGATATCGTTATTGTTTAAAATTTGAAGATTGTCAAGCAATCTACCACAGATATACTTATATCGTTTATTTTAATTTTGGGTTCTAATTATTTGATTGTAATTTAAGAGCAATGTTACTCTATTAAATAATGTGGATAGAGAAGATGCTTTAATATGGATCGATCATAAGCTGATGGATTTAAATAAATCGGTTTGACAAAGTGTGAATGCACGCTTAGGTAACTTTTTCTTGTCATGAATAATGCTATCTTTACTAATTTTGCAAAGATAGCATTATAATATATGTTAGTTAATTTTTCATATTGCAACTAGCCCGCTGTATTAAAACCAGAAAAATAATCCCCTATATATTTCTCATCACCATTCAAATTAGAGGAATTCTTCTCAGTGTATATCCATCCTTTGGAACCATCATCAGCAACCACATAAGTCCAATTACACCCATCTGTCTTTTTAAGTGTTAACATTTGCGGGTTTACAGTACAAAAATCACTTTTCAAATCTTTTTCTGAGAAAAGAACTATTTCTTTTAATAATTGTAATGTACAATCATAATTTATTTCATAATTTCCTGGAACAACTGTAAGTTTCCCATCAGCATCTAGACAGAAGGTAAGCTCTTGCAAAGTTCTTTCTAAAACGTTAGCCATATACTCAAATGAAATATTTTTATTCTCAGAAAAAGAAGCATAACGAATATCTTTGTCCGTATGATAATTATTAAAATTCCCAACCAATTGAAAGGAGTCTGTAAAATGATAAACAACAAATTCACCAAGTACATTGATAAAAAGTAATTCGAATAGTTGATCGTCTTTATCAATATCAAGTAACCACCAAGTTTTATAACCTTCATACAGATAATTAGTATGCCCAATAACATCTTGATAGAGAGTTCCATTAATATAAACGCCAATCTTATCCACAAAAATAAGCTCTTTCTGAGAATCACCATTTAAATCAATAGCAATACCTTTATTCTCTGAATAATTTATAGTATACATATCCTGGAAGGATACTTCATCATATTGAACATCTTGTAGTTCCAACTGTTCTGAAGGCACGGATGTAGGAGTGGGTGATAATTGCTCTTGAATTGCTGTAGGTGTTGATTGATTAGTTGGATATGTGATATCGCTATTCTTAGTGTCAATTACTGCCTTTTTACAGGACGAGCAGATAAGTATAAGTAGTAAACAAAGTAGTAATATTTTTCTTGATTTCTTAATCACAATTAACTCTCCTTTCATATTAAAAGACAGTATTCCTAATATAAATTACCATGGTGTTCGCATCTGCCACGGACTTGAAGCTTTAATGTAATCGTTAATATTCACAATGCGAACAATCGTTTTTCCTGTTTCATTTGTCGAATTAGCCTCAATTATAAGCATATCCCCAGTTGATTGATTCATCCATTGATAGAATAGTAACGTGTGTCCATCCTTAACTAAGAAATCCATTTGACCTAATGAATTAATATTACTTATTGCAGATCCAAAAGATACTAGACCATCCTGCTTACCTTGAGAGTTACTTGTTCCTTTCTTACTAGATAAACCATATGCTGCCGAAACAAAACCTGAACAATCAAGGCCTGCAGTGCCACTTACATAACCAGAAGATGAGCCAGATACATTACCTGCATAATACCCTTTACTAATAGCATCATCGAAAGAATAACTACTTGTCTTGCTATACTGTGACATAAATCCGCCCCAACAATATGGTATACCTGACATCGATACTGAACCACCATTATCTAATTTACCTGCACTTATAAGTTGTCTTATGTAGTAAGGTAAAATAACATCTTTTTGTGATGCAGAGGGTACAGAATTTATATTTATATTTTTTGAAGTTAAAGTCCATGTATAGGTTGCCATTCTATTAGCACGATCAAGTACTTCTGAACGTGTTAATGATATAACAGATGCACGTTCTAATACTCTTCTATCATTTGAACTACTATATGCTTCCTGTAATTGCAAAGCATTTTTACTGATTTCATTCATATTTGATTTATTTAGCTTTCCTAAACTAACTACCCGTATTTCAATTGCATTTGAAGTTGGTACCATAAGATAGATTTTATTGTTTACAATTCTAATAAAATTTTCTGGGATATAGCTAAATTCATCTGTAGGTATAATATAGTTACCTAGTTCATTTTGTGACTTGTTAGTACAAGAAACAACTAGCTCACCTGCAATAATTGAACAATTAGGAACAAGCTTAGTGTTTAATGCATATGTTAATTCGTTATTATCGTTATCAATTTGTTGGGAAAAATCAACATTATTTAATTTTGTTTTATTTAAAACATTAGTGTTAGCATTCTCTATAAAATTAAGTTCATTATTCCTATATATTACCTGTACATCCATGTTCTGTTCACTACTTTTAACTATTATGTTATTATTACTTTTAGAAAGATTACGTGGATGCATATCGAATTGCGATAGATCTAAAGATGCTAAGTACAGTCCATTATCATCATAAACTAATAATTTATTATCAGAAAAAGTATCTAAAATATAAAAATAATTATCATTATGAATAATGTCAGTAGGATAAATACTCTCATTTAATTGTATATGTTTTATGTCACCGTTAATAAAACTAACTATACGTGTATTTAGAGTATCCAAAACGAAGATACTACCGTCATTGTCAATCCAAAATGATTCGGGACCATAGTTACCTGCCTCGTTTATTTCATACTTCAGTGAACTTGAACCGAAGTCTTCTGTAATTAAAAATGATTTAATAAGTTCAGAGTTTGATGTATTATCAATTACAACATCTAATGTTATTGAATCAACAGCTATTACTTTAGTTGGATTTACTATAAATGTACTTAATAGTGATAATAGAAAAATAAAAGTAATAAATTTTTTCATATCAAATCCTTTCTTTTATATAATATTTATTATTCTACATATGCGCGCAAATTGATAATAACACAATATATGAATATTGTCAATTTTATCCATTTTTCTTATGAATTAAATTTAATGTTTTAATGTTTTTGTTAAATTTCGCTATAAAATCCATATATCTACTAAATGAATTAAGTAACTCTCTAAATCAGAATTATATCATCTTTACATTGCTTTTTTACATTCACAATTTAGTTATGAATATAATAGGACTATAAACATTACATTCCGTTGATTTTGTGGTATAAAAGAATAACATTAAGTAAATTTAAATATGTATTACTTTCATAGCATGACATGTGCCTGTTTCATATCTTCAATTATTAGAAATCAACAAAATAGGCTATCTAAGATAAATTTATCAAAGATATCCTAATAATAAAATAACAAATTTTATCTAGCTTACTGTATTAAAACCAAGTAGAAGAATTCTTCTCAGTATATATTCATCCTTTGGTTCCCATCATCAGCAACCACGTTTCTTAAATACTTTAACTAACTCATACCAAAACATCAGAAACAACAGCTATTTCAAATGCTCCGATAAATTGACGAGCAGATAACGGCTCGAACTTTAAAAATCCTGTAAGTGTCATATAAAGAATAGCTTGTAGTCCGAATGTGAAGGCTGCACTGGATATCCTCACAAAAAAAATGTACAAAAAACCAGGGAAACCGAAAGATGTAGGTCTCAAAAGTATTCGTTACCAGACGGCAGATATCGTATGAAAATGTCATTTCTACGAAAGGAACCGAACTGCGGATGAACCGTTCAATCCAGGTAGAAGGAGCATTCTGAGTCCTAAAAAAATGATTATAAATATAAAAGATTTCTTACCCGTGGCAAAACCGGTGTAAAAACTGAATTTCTCTTTCTTATTTTTGTATATGACATCAATAAGCTGCATGCAAAAATTCAAAATGAATGGCTTGGACAACAATCCATTAAAAGAAACGGCATAAAAGAGAGAGAACGCCCGGATTTCAGGGAACCTTTATTAAGGTCACCTTAAAAACTATTGAAATGATACTATACTTATCAGATAAAGATTCAGTTGATATTTATTTAGAATAAACTCATAATTTTTGTCTTTGAAAAATAAAGTTATAAGACAGGAATTCTTTTAAGGATGATAGGTAGGAAACTGGAGGCAGTAATGAAAGTATGGAAAGGAATGGCTCTTCTTTTACTATATTTTAGTTTACTGCTTTCTTCTGGTTGCTCCGGGACAAGTAAATTAAATGATAATACGGCGGATTCTACTTATCGATTGCTGTACTCTTCCGAGGTTTCAACGTTAAATTATCTTGTTACCTCTTCTTCTCATGAAATTCGGGTTGGTGCTAATGTCATTGATACTTTAGTGGAATATGATTCTTTTGGTAATATAATTCCTTCTCTGGCGACAAGCTGGAAGATAAGTGAGGATGGCCTTTCAATTACTTTTGAGCTTAGAGAAGGGGAGTACTGGGTGAATGAAAAAGGAGAGAAGATAGCGGAAGTAACTGCAAGGGATTTCGTCAGCGCAATGCAATATGTTTTAACGAAAGAATATGAGAGTGAGACTGCAAAGCTTTTATTCGGTTTAATTAAGAATGCAAAAGATTATTATGAAAGACAAGGAGACTTTCAAAGAGTTGGAGTAAAAGCTTATGGCAACTATACGTTGGTCTACATATTAGAACAGCCCTGCCCTTATTTTCTTTCCTACTTAACTTATGGCTGTTTTATGCCAGCGTATGGCCCCTTGTTAGAGGAACGAAAAGAACAATTTGGCGCAGCGACAGGACCCAATACTCTCTATTACAATGGAGCCTATAGACTCTCAGTATTTAAGCCGCAAGAAAAACGAATTTTTCAAAAAAATGAAACGAATTGGGATGCAGATCGTGTTTACATAGAAAAGATTGAAGAAACTTATAATTCAGAAGCAGTAACTTTAGCACCTGCCCTTGCATTACGTGATGAAATTGATTATGCAGCGATACATTCGGATTTGCTTGATACTTTCATGAAGCAAGAAGATAAAAAGGAACTGGTTACTAGGGGTAGAAAGAAAACGGACTATTCTTTTTTTTATATCTTTAATTTTAATCCAAAGTTTGATAAACGTTATGAGCCAAATAACTGGAAAAAGGCAGTTCAAAATGAAAATTTTCGACTTGCTATTATGTGTGCTATGGACCGAGTGAAAGCACTTCGGGTAGCTGAACCAGATCATCCAGAAGAGCTTTTGCTTAATACAATTACTCCGCCTAGTTTCGTAAGCTTTGAAGGAAAGGATTATACAGAGTTTCCGGCACTGGTTGAGATAGTAAAAAGAGATAGTTTTAAGAAAGATATGGCGATTATTTATAAAGAAAAGGCAAAGAGGGAGCTAAAAGAGTCTGGCTGTACCTTCCCCGTTAAAATCCTCCTACGATATCGGGCTAATTCTACAGACTGGGCCAATGAGTGTATTGTTTTAGCACAGCAGATAGAAAGTATTCTTGGGAAGGACTTTGTAAAATTTGTTGTTGAAGCGGGACCTTCTCAGAATTTTACTTCACAGGTTAGAGAGAGGGGAGATTATGCCATGTTAAAGTCTAATTGGGGTGCAGATTATGCAGACCCACAGACTTTTACAGAGATTTTTGATAACGATCAGGCCTCGCATTTTTTACCTTCCAAAGGTGAGAGCCTATCCATTATGCCCATGATTGAGACCTATTATGATTTGTTATCAGAAGCGAAAGAAATTGTATTAGACTTAAATGAGAGATATACGGCATTTGCAGATGCTGAAGCCTATTTGATTAAGCATGCGCTAGTTATTCCATTTAGCATCTCACCAGTATCTTATCAGATGACAAAGCTAAATATTTATGAAAGTTCCTATGCAAGTTTTGGAGTTTCCACCTCTCGATATAAAGGCATGAAATATTATAAAGTAATTCTTACGAATCGAGTAGTGGATATTAATAAGGCAGTTTGGGAGAAAGAGAAAAATCAAAAGAGAGATTAGGTCTGAATGAATATTTCTATACACCAAAATCATAAGAGAGATTCGGTGTCTAAAGAATGTTCCTATATATAAAAGCATTGGAAGTTAAGTAAGGTTAGGAAAGGAGTGAAACTATAGCAAATTATATGTTACGCCGATTCATCCGCTCAATGTTAACCTTAGTCCTTATAGCTTTTATTGTCTTTTCTCTTCTTCGACTGATGCCAATTGAGGGCTATTTCCCGAATTATGAGAAATTAACGTTAGAACAGATTGAAGCAGGACTTAAGAATATGGGGTTGCGTGATCCTATACCGGTGCAATTCATTCGTTATGTGAAAGCTGCCTTCCAAGGAGACTTTGGTTATTCTAGAACCTATATGGCAAATGTTTTAGTAACAGATATTCTAAGACAAAAAATACCGATCTCTATGATATTTGGATTAAGCTCCTTATGTTTGTCATTATTTATTTCCATACCCCTTAGCTTGGCGATGGCTTCCCATAAGGGAAAGTTAGTTGATCGACTTGGTACGCTTTTTCTAGTTATCTTACAGGCGGTTCCTTCCGCAGTTTACCTATTGTTAATACAGGCGTTTGGAACAGAAAAACTTCATATAAAGATGCTCTATCAGGCAAATGATATGACAACATGGATTCTACCGATTGTTTCTATGTCTCTTGGAAATATAGCATTTTATACAACGTGGCTTAGAAGATATCTCATAGAGGAAGAAAATAAAGGTTATGTTATTCTAGCTAAAATAAAAGGTGTTTCCTCACAACGAATCTTAAAGAAGCATATGTTAAAGAATGCAATTGTACCCATGATTCATTATCTACCAAATTCAATCTTAAATACAATGATTGGATCAATCTATGTTGAGTCATTGTATAGTATACCGGGAATGGGGGGATTGCTTGTACAGGTGATTCAAAAACAAGATAATACCATGGTGCAAGCAATCGTTATATTATTTGCAGCGACAGGTATATTAGGGGTGTTATTAGGAGATATCCTACTTTGTCTGATTGACCCTAGAGTGAAATTAACGTCCAAGGGAGGTGTCTAGATGACATGGCGGGAACAAAAAACGAAGGAGTGGGCTAATATTGTATCAGAGCAAAAATCTTTTAATTTTGCAAATCAAAAAGTTGAAGAGAAGAAGATACGGGATGGAAAAGAAGATACTTACTGGATGGCAACAGTAAAAACCTTTGCAAAAAATAGGTTTGCTATGTTTTTATTGTTTGTTCTTTTATTTTTGATTTTATTTACTATTCTACAACCTTATTTGCCTGGACAAAAAGATCCAAACTTAATTTATAATAGCAGAAAAACAGGGCAGCAAATAAGAAATCAGACACCGAATAAAGACTTTTGGTTTGGTACAAATTCAATTGGGCAAGACTTATGGAGTAGAACCTGGGCAGGTGCTAGAACTTCCTTGTTCCTTGGAATAACAGTATCCTTTATGGAAGCAATCCTAGGAACCGTAAGCGGGTTACTTTGGGGATATGTGAGAAAGCTTGATTCAATTTTTACTGAAATTTATAATTTACTTGATAATATCCCTTCTACAATTGTACTTATTTTAATTTCTTACATAGTAAGACCAGGAATACCAACATTAATTCTTTCTCTTAGTGCAACCGGCTGGATTCAAATGGCACGATTTATTAGAAATCAGATGATACTTATTAGAGATAAGGAATTTAATATTGCTTCAAGAATGCTTGGAACAAGCACCTTAAGGATATTACGGAAGAACTGTATGCCATACCTAATTTCTATTATTCTTATGAGAGTAGCGTTATCAATTCCGTCAGTAATAGGAAGTGAAGTTTTTATCACTTATCTTGGATTAGGTCTACCATTAAATATTCCAAGCCTAGGAAATCTGATCCAAGCTGGAAGAGCAAAACTAATGATGCCAGGACTTAGATATCAGCTTTTATTTCCTACGATGATTGTTTCAATTATTACAATTTCTTTTTATTTACTTGGAAATGCTTTTGCGGATGCAGCGGATCCAAAAAATCATAGATAGGAGAGCTTATGTCAGAAAATATCTTAGTAATAGAAAATCTAACCGTAGATTTTACTGTAAGAAATGCAGTACTTCATGTGTTACGTGGTATAAGCCTTAAGGTTATCAAAGGAGAAAGCCTAGTGATTGTAGGAGAATCTGGTTGTGGAAAATCAGTATTATTAAAGTCTATCCTTGGATTATTGGAACAGAATGCAAAGATCGTGTCAGGTAGTATTTTGTATCGGGGAACCAATCTTACCACTTTTCAATCCGAAAAAGAGTTTCAAAGGATTAGAGGGAATGAGATTGCAATGATTTTACAAGACCCTATGACAAGTCTAAATCCTTTAATAACAATAGGAGATCAGATTGAGGAAGCAATCTCCATTCATCAACCACGAAGCAAAAGAAAGCGAAAAGAGGAAGTCATCAGGCTTCTTACGGAAGTAGGAATTCATGATCCGATAAACACAAGACATTACTATCCACATGAGTGCTCTGGAGGTATGAGACAGAGAGTTGTGATAGCCATTGCGCTTGCTTGTAAACCTAAGATATTATTGTGCGATGAACCAACAACTGCTTTAGATGCCACAATTCAAGAGCAAGTTCTCAATCTATTGAATGATTTGCAGCAGAAATATCAACTAACGGTTGTCTATATTACGCATGATTTTGGGGTTGTTGGTAAAGTTGCTAATCGTGTTGCGGTTATGTATGCAGGAGAAATTGTAGAAGTAGGAACTAGTAATGATATCTTTCGGAATGCAAGACACCCCTACACTTGGTCTTTGCTGGCTTCTCAACCAACGCTTTATCAACCAGGAGAAGAGATTATTTATCTTGACGGTACTTTACCTAATCCTCAAGAAATAATTCAAGGTGATGCATTTGCACCAAGAAATCCTTGGGCTCTAGTACGAGATTTTACCTGTTCTCCTCCATATTATAAAGTGAGTGATACACATCAGGTAAAATCCTGGTTAATGGATAAAAGAGCTCCCAAAGTAGAGCCACCTAGAATACTAAAAGAGTATTATCAATTAGGAAAAACAATAGGAGAACAAAGAGTAGATCCAAGGTCAACGACAAGGGACCCAAGGACAACTAAAGAATGTCCAAGGTAAATAGGAGTACATATGTTAGGAATCAAGGAAGTCTTATAAGTATTTTATAATAATCTTATTGTAAGAGTTCAAAGCTGGAGGTTTTATCTTGGAGGAGCTACTTAATTTAAATTCGGTATCAATTGGATATGCAGGGAAGGGAAAGAAACGAGGACTAAATTTGGCTGTAACGAATGTAAGTTTTTCGATACGAAAAGGAGAAATTTTTGGTCTTATGGGGGAGTCTGGTTCGGGGAAGACTACAATAGGAAGAGCTATCATGGGTATGGTTGATACAGTAGAGGGGGACATACTATATAAAGGAATGAAAATTAATCAAAAATTATCAGCAGGCAATAAAAGACAGTTGTGTCATGAAATGCAAATGATTTTTCAAGATCCAATGGCCTCTTTAAATGAACGAGCAAAAGTTTCAGATATTATTTGTGAGGGACTTTTAGCCACAAAACATATGATGTCAAAAATGGAGAGAGAAAATCTTATTGATAAGACGATGCTTGAGGTTGGCTTAAGACCAGAATATAAAAACCGATACCCAACAGAATTTTCTGGTGGACAACGGCAGAGAATTGGTATTGCGAGGGCACTTATTATGAACCCACAATTTATAGTGGCGGATGAGCCAATCTCAGCACTGGATGTCTCCGTAAGGGCGCAGATATTAAACTTAATGAAAAAACTACAAAAAACGCGTGGTTTAACTTATCTTTTTATCTCTCATGATATGTCAGTGATGCGTTATTTCACAGATCGTATCGCGGTTCTTTATCATGGAAATATTGTTGAGATTGCACCTACAAATCTACTTTTTCATAATCCTTACCATCCATATACTAAGATGTTGCTTTCCTCCATTCCTAAGCCCGAACCGACGAAAATTAAGAGGTGGGGGGAAATCGGTGAGATGCATGGCAACCAAAGCAATAGAATACAAGAATCAAAAGAAAGAAAGAATGGGTTCATTTCCATCAAAGACAAAGGGAGTAAAGCACAAAGAATGATAGAGAGAGCACCGGGGCATTATGTGCTTGAATGTTTGTAAAAGGTATTTGTACGTATTTGTACGAAGTTGTACGAGTTGTACGAGTTGTACGAAGTTGTACGATTTCAACAAAAGAAGGATACGTAAAGTTATTATTTTCGTCAAACAGTAAAAATATGGAAATGATATTGTGAAATGAAGTAAGTTGCGATATGATTAGGAACAAAGAGCGAAGGAAAAATGAAAGAAACGAATTAAGAAAAGGAGAGTAAGTTGAAAATATTATGTAGTTTCAATTAAAACTTTGTGCTGTTGTACAAATAATATCAAATGGGCGATAACGCCAGAAACGAGGATAGTATGAAGACGAAAGCAAATAAGAATGAAGTGAAATCGGATAAAACAAAAGATATTAATAATCCATATAGTACGAAAATGGTTAGAACAACGGCACCTAAGAAAGAAAATTTAGAAACCAAAGAAAGCTTAACAAAGAGAAGAAAGAAATCTATGAAAGAAAGTGAAGTTAAGAATGAAACGATAGCACAGGATGAAACAATAGCACAGGATGAAATAATAGAGCAGGATATAACTATAGCAAAGGAAGAAATAATAGTACAGGATGAAACGATAGCTCAAGATGACAATATAATAAAATCTAACAATATAATAAAGGATGAAAAATTAGGGAATGAAGAAATTGAAACGAGAACAGATGCTATATTGGAACCTATGATTCAACCTAAGAAACGAGGGAGAAAGAAAAAAAACATATCAGAAACATTGACGAATATTGAGAATATAAATACAAAAGTTGTTTTTCAATATATGGGAAATGAAATTGAGTTACAATACTTAATTCAGAAAGCAAAAGAAGCATTCCTAGCAGATTGTGATCAAAATAGCTCTATACATACATTAGACCTTTATGTTAAACCAGAAGATAATGCTGCATATTACGTAGTAAATGGGAATGAAGTTGGTAAAGTTTCGATGCTTTAAGATAAGAAGACAGTTGGGAGATATAGATAAGATAACAGTATGGGAGTCCTTCTTGACGGACTCCTTGTTCTATCATATAATGAGGTGGATTATACATAATTGTTTTCTTTTAAAATAAAGAATGAGAATTTTCTGTCTGGATATAATCATGAATATAAACTAAGGAATGGGATGAGGAACAATGAACCAAAATAAAAATCTGGATGTTATAATACCGCTGTTTCGACCGGACAAGAAGTTTGATAAGCTATTAATCCAGTTATTAAAACAAACAACAAAGCCTAAGAATATATGGCTTCTTAACACAGAGGTATTACCAGATTATGCAACAGAGGTTATCAAACAAAGAGTTGATGGCTTGGTTTCTTCTATAAAAATTGCAGGAAGTGAATCTGTGAATATCCATATAATATCCATTGAACAATCTGAGTTTGATCATGGTGGAACAAGAGCTTATGGTGCTAGCCTCTCAAATTCTGAATATATGGTGTTTATGACGCAGGATGCGATTCCTAAAAATGAGTATTTATTAGAAAATTTAATGGAGCCATTTAGGATGGAGGATGTAGCAATCTCTTATGGCAGACAGGAAGCAGCGCAGAATGCAACTTTGGTTGAAAAGTATACAAGAATATTTAATTATCCATCTACAGATAAATTGAAATCAAAAGAGGATTTGAATCATCTCGGAATTAAAACTTATTTCTGTTCCAATGTATGTGCAGCATACCGTAAATCAGTTTATGAAGATCTTGGTGGATTTGTTGCAAGAACAATATTTAACGAAGACATGATTTATGCAGCAGGAGTAATTAAAGCGGGCTATAAAGTCTATTATGCGAGTAAAGCAGCGGTAGTTCACAGTCACCACTATTCGTATATGCAACAACTTCGTAGAAACTTTGATTTAGGGGTTTCTCAAGAGGAGTATCAATCAATATTTAAAAATATCTCCTCAGAAAAAGAAGGTACAAAGTTAGTAAAGCAAACTTTGAGTTATTTGATAAATCAAAGAGAATATATAGAATTGGTCGATTTTATACTGGAAAGTGGATTTAAATACTTGGGTTATCTTCTTGGAAAGAAACATCGATTATTGCCACAGCCATTAAAAATATGGCTTAGTATGAATAAGTCGTATTGGAGGTAATATGAGCAGGGTAGATATCATAATGAGTACCTATAATGGTGAAAGATTTTTAAGAGAGCAAATAGATTCTATCTTTACATGCAATCATCAAAATGTTGTATTACATGTATTTGATGATGGATCTTCGGATGAGACCATACAGATATTAACGGAATATAAACATCATTATCAGAACCATTTGCATCTTTATAAAAATCATCGCAATCTAGGTGTTACAAAGAATTTCCTGCATGGAATAAAAACGGTAATGGAACGTTTTACAGATGCAAAATACTTTATGTGCTGCGATCAGGATGATGTATGGCATGCAGATAAGGTGAGTAAAACATTAAAACGTATGGAGCAGATGGAAAAACGATATGGTGATGACCGACCGCTGTTAGTATTCACTGATGCTGTAATTGCAGATGAAAATTTGAATGAGATATCGGAATCATTTATTAAGACACAACACTTTAATTCCAATAAAGTTGATTTAGCACATCTTTTAATGGAAAACAAATGCATTGGATGTACGATAATGATTAATCGATCGTTTGAATACTATCTTACTCATATACCAAATGCCGCAAGATATCATGATTGGTGGTTAGCATTAATTGCTTCGGCGTTTGGTCATATTAGCTTTTTACCAAAAGCTACGATTGATTATAGGCAACATTCCTCGAATGTAGTTGGTAGTATTAGTTTTTCCTCGTATGTTCATAAACGTTTCATGGCAATCAAAGACCAAAAGGTAACACTAACTAAGAATCGAGACCAGGCAGAGGAATTTTTACATTTTTTCCATGAAGATTTGCAAAGACATCAAAAATCCATCGTGGAAGGATACCTAAAAATGTTTAGTGCTAACTTTATAAAGAGACGTTATATAGCAATTAGCCAAGGATATCTAAAGAGCGGAATTATTAGGAACTGCGGATTAATGTTGATATTATAAAAAAGATAATTTGTTGTTAAACAGGAAATAGATTATATTTTATTTATTTATTTGTTTAGTTAGTAAAAGAATTATTTGTTTAATAGGAAATGAATTTACTTGTTTATATTTAGGAAAAGGAGAGTTTGCATAGGACTCTCCTTTTTTATTGCTTCTTTTTTTATATTAAAACTCTTGTAAAGTCAGTCATGCTATCCTATACAAATATAAGTTACACGAACACAAAATTAACACTTACTAAAAAAGATGAAAATATATTAACTTTATAGTAACAAATGAGTATATTTATAGTATATAACAAGATTATTTAATAAAACATATCAAAAATATATTGATAAGATAATAAAAACATGTATAATTATATCATACAATATATTCCTATGATTGGAGGAGCAAATGAAAAAGCAGGCCCTGAAAAACAGATTGAAAAAGAAATGGTTCTTTAAACAAAAGGAGAATAAGGAGCATAAAGCATATATAAAAGAGAGTAGAAAGAAGTCGTGGAAAGAAAGAGTATTTGGCATACGATTTCAATTAGTTTTTGCTTTCTTTATTCCGACTATTTTAATTACGATATTAGGTGTTACTTCGTATCAAAATGCCTCCAGTGCTTTAGTTAAAAGTTATGAATCTTCCTTAATTACAACCTTAGAAGCAACAAGTAATTATTATGGTTTAGCCTTTCAGGCAATTGAGCTTAGACTAAAGCAATTAAAAGAATATAATGAAATTGCAAATTATTATGGTGGTAAATATGCACAGGATAAAGCGAAGGAATTACAAACTTATAAGGATTTAAAAGAGTATTTGCAATCCACAGCTTATTCCGATAATCTCATAAAAAATCTAGCGATATTTGGAATAAATGGAACACCAATCTGTACAACAGGTAGTTTTTCTAAAAATGGTGTTGAATTATTTACAGCATTTAAAGATACAGAAGAAGGAATGAAGATAGCGAATGCTAAAGGAGGTTTTCTCTGGAGTGGAAGGCATAACTTCTTTGATGAAAACGTCGTTTTAAAAAATAATACAACAAATAATTCCTATGCTTTTTCTATTTCCTCTGCCTATTACGACGCTAGTTTTACTCACATTGGTTACGTAATTGCAGACATTAATTATGATGTTATTATAGAACGCTTAAATCAGATGGAGTTAGGCGAAGATAGTATTTTTGGGATAATCACATCGGATGGTTACGAAGTAACAACTAAGAATAGTGAAGAATCTGTTTTTATCAATCAAAGCTTTCTTGAGAATCAAGAAAAGAGTGATGATAATACCTTGGTCAGTTATCCAGTAATTGATGGAGAAAAATATCTTTTCGTTTCAGAAAAGATAGGAGATTCTGGAATGACACTATGCGGTCTAGTACCGTATTCTTTTTTAACGTCTCAAGCAAGTGGGATTATGATGTCAACCATCGTATTAGTAATAATCGCTCTTGTTGCCGCTATTGCCGCAGCGACCATCTTATCAACTGGAATTGGAAGTACGATATATCGTATGACAAATCAGCTTAGAAAAGCAGCAGAAGGTGATTTAACTGTTTCCATTGAGTGTAAGAGAAAAGATGAGTTTAAGATCTTGGCAACCAGTGCCAATGATATGATACATAATATGAGGTTATTAATTAATAAGGCATCCTCAGTAAAAGATGCTGTACATAATGCAACAGAAGAGGTATCACAAACGACCAAGGATCTCTTAACCTCAACGCAAAATATATCTAGCTCCATCGATGAAATAAGAAAAGGTATCGTTCAACAAGCGGAAGATTCTGAACAATGTTTAAAGCAATCGGATGAACTATCCGAGAAAGTTACCAATGTTGCGGACAATACCAACGCAATTGGAGAGAGTGCAAAACACTCAAAGGCAATAGTGGTAGATGGAATTGATTCTATGAATCTATTAAATGAAAAAGCAGAACAAACAACAAGTATTACAAAAACTGTAATCACAGATATAATAAAATTAGAAAAAGAAGCAGATTCCATCGGAAAAATTATTGCTGTAATTAATGATATTGCTAGCCAAACAAATTTATTATCTCTGAATGCTTCCATTGAAGCTGCGCGTGCTGGTGATGCTGGAAGAGGGTTTGCAGTAGTTGCCGATGAAATTAGAAAACTAGCAGAACAATCGGTTAATGCAGTAAAAGAAATAGAAACCATCATTCATAACATACAATTACAAACAAAAAACACTGTGGTGACTGTGAAGAAAGCAGAAAATATCGTAGAATCACAAGCAGATGCTATGGATAAAACAATACAAGTATTTTCTAACATCAATCAGTCCGTAGAATTTATGGCGGATAGATTATCAAGCATTGTAGAGGGGATTGATAACATAAGTAAAGCAGAGTCCACTACGTTATCAGCGATTGAGAGTATCTCTGCAGTTTCAGAAGAAACCGCTGCAGCGTCAGAAGAAGTGGATAGTGCTGCTACACGTCAAGTAGAGGCGGTACAGAAGTTAAATGAATTAACTGGTAATCTTAGCAAATTAACGGTTGAATTAGATCATGCTTTAAATATTTTCAAGATTTAATCAATTCGTAATCATTATGGAATTTATATTGTAGTTGTTGAGGCAAATCATGACCACCGGCTTAGCCGGTGGTTTTATTGTACCTAGATACAATAAATAATACCTGTAAGTTTTGAGTAAACTTACAGGTATTTATGAGTGTAAGGCAAGTACCAACAATAGATTTCAATGAAGAGTTATCTCCTTACTCGATGATAGTACCTGTCTTATGAGATAATCCTTCTAATGCTTTCTCAAGATGTGTAATTATAGCACGACGTCCATTACCAGAGCTTACGAAATCAACACTTGCTTCGATTTTTGGAAGCATTGCACCTTCTTCAAAATAACCCTCTTTCATGTACTTTGTAGCATCTGATACAGAAAGTTTATCAAGTGGTGTTGCATTTTCTTTACCGTAATTTAATTGGACTTTGTCTACACCAGTTAAGAAAAGTAAGGTAGAAGCATTTAATAGAGTTGCTAACTTTGCAGCTACTAAATCTTTTTCAATAATAGCACTAGCACCCTTTAATACTGGACCTTGCTCTAATACAGGAATTCCACCACCGCCACCGGCAATAACAACTTGATTTGCATCAACAAGTGCTCTAATTGCATCAATTTCATAAATATCCATTGGCTTTGGAGCAGCGATTATACGGCGGTAACCTTTGTCCTGTTTTACGACATAGTTACCCTTCTTTTCTTCTTTCGCAGCTTCAGCTTCTGTCATGTATCTACCAATAATTTTCGATGGATGAGAAAATGCCTTATCAAATGGATCTACTTTTACCTGTGTTATAATAGTAGAAACAGGCTTATATATTCCGCGTACGAGTAATTCTGTACGTATCATACTTTGTAAATCATATCCGATATATCCTTGACTCATAGCACCACATACGGACATAGGAGCTACCGTATAGTTAGTATCAAGACGGCTGAATTCTGTCATGGCGGTATGTATCATACCAATCTGAGGACCATTGCTGTGTGTTACAACAACCTGATATCCAGCATCAACAAGATTAGCAACAGCACAAGCAGCTTTTTTTACATTTGCATGTTGCTCTGGGAAGGTTTCACCAAATGCACTTCGGCCAAGTGCTACAACAATAATATTCTGACTCATCGCATTACCTCTTTTCTTTCAAGTACTTTTATCATATCATTTTTTATAAAAAAAAGGAAGAGTTTTGTATTTGAAATACAGCTTGAAACAACGTTTTATCTCTGATATGATAAAATAGAATGAAAAATAGTAATTCTGTCAAGTGTTGAAATATGTGTCAGATGTTTTAACAAAAACTGATATAAAATATGGTTATGAGAACAGCAGCTTTGGACAGAATATTACATATCAGTTGTTTTTGTATAACATCTGATTGCCTATACTAAATGGAACAAAGGAGAACAATATGTTAGAAGATGATTATATCTATTTTACCATGGATAAGACTAAGCATATCGCTTTAGTTGCACATGATGGTAAGAAAAAGGAAATTGTAGAATGGGCAGAGAAACACAAGGAAGTATTAAAGAAACATTTTCTTTGTGGAACAGGTACTACTGCCAAGTTAATTGCTGAGAAGACTGGGCTTCCAGTGCGCGCTTTCAATAGTGGTCCCCTTGGTGGTGATCAGCAGATTGGAGCACGTATCGTAGAAGGAAATGTTGATTTTATTATATTTTTGTGGGATCCACTAGAATCTCAACCACATGATCCTGATGTAAAAGCTTTACTTCGTATCGCAGTAGTTTATGATATACCAATTGCGAATAATCTTGCGACAGCAGATTTCCTCTTAGAAAGTAGATTAATGGAGGAAACTTATGACCGTAAGGTAACAAACTTTAATAAAACAATGAAACAGCGTATTGATCAGTTTTCTAAATAAGATATAATATGGGATGTTGCAAAGTTTATTTTGCTGCATCTCATTTATATTTTAATAGTTTTAGTAATAAAATCTATCAAAACCTTACATTATTATTCTATGTAATCCTGAAAGAGTGATCCTTAAAATCAATTCTTTTTTAGCAATCTGGAATATCATCTTTCAATAGTAATGCTGAAATATCAATCTATATACCAATCTTAATACAGTAAAACAAAAACAACATCACTCAAATAGCTACTTTAAAATAACATTTAACTCAACAAAAGTTACCAAATAATTTTTATTTAAATGCATATAATTACAGCGTTGTAATAGTGTATAATAAAATATAAACTTTATGCATTAAGATAATCTAAGCTGGTACAGAGGATTGAGATATCATAATAAGTATAACTATTTTTACAGTATGTATAAATACTCGTTATACTATGAAAAAATATGTATAAAAAGGAAATATCTCATTGACATGAAAGGTATAATTGTATACAATGGAACAAAAAATGATTGAAATATAGGAGAAAGCGCCATGGAGAATCGTAAAGTTTACTTGAATCCTCAGAATAATTTATTATCTCTAGAGGAACATATCTATGAGTTAGTAGATGTAGTACAGCCAAATGTATTCCGCAATTTGTTTCCTTACGATGAGATACCCAAGATTGCTTTTAATGATCGTATAGTACCTCATAAAATGCCAGAGAAGATTTGGATTACAGATACAACTTTCCGCGATGGCCAGCAATCAAGAGCTCCATATACAACGGAACAGATCGTAACCATATATGATTATTTACATAGATTAGGTGGGCCAAATGGCATCATAAGAATGAGTGAATTTTTCCTATATAGTAAGAAGGATAGAGATGCTGTATACAAATGTATGGAACGCGGCTATGAATTTCCAGAGATTACATCTTGGATACGAGCTAGTAAGAAAGATTTTGAATTAGTAAAAGACCTTGGAATGAAGGAAACAGGTATCTTAGTTAGCTGCTCTGATTATCATATTTTCTATAAAATGAAGATGACGAGAAGTCAGGCAATGGAGCATTATTTAAATGTAGTTAGAGAGTGTTTGGAAACAGGGGTTGCTCCAAGATGTCATTTGGAGGATATTACCCGTTCTGATATCCATGGTTTTGTTATACCTTTTTGTTTTGAATTAATGAAACTTGGAAATGAATATGGCATTCCAGTAAAGATTCGTGCATGTGACACCATGGGATATGGGGTAAACTTTGCAGGAGCAGTAATCCCTAGAAGTGTACAAGGAATTATTTATAGTTTAATTACTCATGCTGGTGTCCCATCCGAACAATTAGAATGGCACGGACACAATGATTTCTATAAGGCGGTAACTAATTCAACAACAGCGTGGATATACGGTGCAAGTGGAGTAAATTGTTCACTATTTGGAATAGGTGAGAGAACGGGTAATACTCCGTTGGAAGCGATGGTTTTTGAGTATGCACAGCTTAAGGGCGGTTTAGATGGAATGGATACCACAGTAATAACCGAGCTTGCAGAGTACTTTAAGAAAGAGATAGGTTATAAAATTCCTCACAGAACCCCATTTGTAGGGAAAAACTTTAATGTGACCCGTGCGGGAATTCATGCAGATGGTCTCTTGAAAAATGAGGAAATATATAATATATTTGATACAGAGAAGTTTTTAAATCGTCCGGTCTTAGTTTCTGTTTCCAATACTTCTGGTTTAGCAGGAATTGCTCACTGGATTAATACCTACTATAAACTTAAAGGGGATAAGATGTTAGATAAGTCGAGCCCTTTGGTAAATAAGATTAAGTTGTTAGTAGATAAGGAGTATGAAGAGGGACGTATTACCGTTATGACTGATGCTGAGTTAGTTGAGATGATTAATACGTACAAGACAGAGTGCAATGTAGATTTGCCAAATGTAACATTGGAATAATTCCAAAGTAATGGTAAGAGTAGGGAAATTATTTCGGAATAAACAACAGGAGGATATGGAAATGACGAGAGAATCGATAGCTGCTGCAAAAGAAGCGTTCGGAAAGCTCCTAGAGGAGCAATTAAAGCGTGTTGAGGACATGAAGGCACAAGGTGATTTTTTAAACTATAAGGATCTTGATAAAATTATTATCGGAGTGTGTGGTGGTGATGGAATTGGACCTGCAATTACTGGCCAAGCACAAAGAATATTGGAATACTTACTGAAAGATGAAATCTTACAAGGTAAGGTAGAGTTTAAAGTGATTGAGGGCTTAACGATTGAACGTAGAGCAGCGGAGCATGCTGCAATTCCAGCGGATGTTTTGAAAGAATTAAAAGAATGTCATGTAATATTAAAAGGACCGACAACAACACCAAGAAAAGGCGATCCATGGCCAAATGTTGAGAGTGCAAATGTTGCGATGCGTAAGGAATTAGATCTATTCGCAAATGTTAGACCAGTTAGAATTCCAGAACAAGGAATTGACTGGACCTTCTATCGTGAGAATACAGAGGGTGCCTATGCTGTTGGAAGTAAGGGAGTTCATGTGACTGAGGATTTAGGTGTAGACTTTACTGTAGTTACGAGCCAAGGAACAGAACGTATTATTAGAGCAGCATTTGAATATGCGAAAGCAAATGGAAAAACTAGAGTTACAGCAGTAACAAAGGCGAATATCATTAAAACTACGGATGGAAAATTCTTAGATATCTTCCGTGAAATTGCGAAGGATTATCCAGAAATCACAGCAGATGACTGGTATATTGATATTATGACTGCGAAACTCATAGATGAGAAGAGAAGAAAAGATTTTCAGGTTATGGTTCTTCCAAACCTTTATGGTGATATTATCACGGATGAAGCAGCTGAGTTTCAGGGTGGAGTTGGTACTGCTGGAAGTGCAAATATCGGAAAACGATATGCGATGTTTGAAGCAATCCATGGTTCTGCACCAAGAATGGTGGATGAAGGAAGAGATCAGTATGCAGATCCTTGTAGCGTAATTCGTGCTGGAGCGATGTTACTTGCACATATCGGTTATAGCAAGGAAGCAGATAAACTTTATCGTGCGCTTGATATTTGTACAGTTACTGAGAAAAAATTAGTGATAACGGGACGTGACACTGGGGCAAGTGGAGCAGAATTCGCTGATTATATTATGGAGACAATGGAAGCAATGTAACATAGGATAAATGACAATCTCGTTGTTCAAACAGTTTAATAACAACGGGGTTGTCTTGCTTTCGTTAGTACAATAATGTTATATGTGCAATGCACAGGAGGAGTTTTCGTGGGTAGCAAAGAACTACAACAAGAGGTTACGGACAAATATTCCCTAAGAGGTAGAGTATTTAATCGTATTCGAGAGGATATTCTATCGGGAAAGTATGCTCAAAATGAAGAACTAAAGGAAAATACGATAGGAAATGAATTGGGTGTAAGTAGAACTCCGGTTCGAGAAGCTTTAAGGCAACTAGAATTAGAAGGTTTAGTAAATATCATACCAAACAAAGGGGCTTATGTAACTGGTATTACAGAAAAAGATATTCAAGATATTTACGTTATTCGATCTTATTTGGAAGGCTTATGTGCTAGATGGGCATGTGAGCATATATCAGAAGAACAGCTTCAAGAATTGGAGGAAGTAGTCTATTTGTCAGAATTTCATATTAAGAAGCAACATCATGAGCAAGTCTTGGAACTAGATAATAAATTTCACGAATTAATTTATGAGGCTTCAAATAGTAAGATTTTAAGACATGTTCTCTCAGATTTTCATCATTATGTACAGCGTATTCGAAAGATTACACTATCAAAACCAGAACGTGCTGAGAAATCCAACGAAGAGCATAGTGCTATTTTAGAAGCGCTTCGACAAAGAGATGGTGTTAGAGCGGAAACACTAGCTCATGAGCATATTATTCGTACCATTGATAATATTAGTAAGCAGGGGCTATAGGTATAAAATTAGTTTAGATTGAGCCATTTATATGGGGAAATCTAAACTAATTTTATGTAGATTATTATTTTATTAAGAAACATGATAAAAAACACGATGAGACATATGAATAGGATACGTGCTCGATATTTTCTATGCAGAGAGATAAAGATAGGATACATTTTTAAAGTCTAGCTTCCTTTACAGGATTCTTTACATAATCATTTTATATACATAAGATAAATTTAGTAGTAATCAAATTAAACAAAAGATTTGATGCTAATTTAGATTTTAATCATAAGTGAATTAATCTAATGTATTTTAATAAATAGAAATCAAGGTCAGATACTTACATAATAGTTATATTTTTACAGGTACTATATAACTGAAAATTTAGTACTAATTTACTAGTTCATATTAATGAATTGTAAGAATTGGTCGATATTACATTGTAATTTGAAACGTGAAAGGATTATAGCATGAAAACAAAGTTTAATTTTACTAAGAGATTACTTATGATTGTATTTATACCGTGTTTACTTATTAGTCTTGTTCTATGTGTTGTAAGTACATTTACTATGGTAAATAATATGAGAGATGAAATGCACCTGACTTTAGAGGCAGTAGTAAATGGTGCACAAAATACGTTAGAACATGTGAATGATGACGAGCTAACAGTAATAGATGGCGAGTTATATAAAGGAAAAGTTCCTGTAGCAAAGCTTCAAAATATCGTGGATAATTATAAGCAGAAGAATAATGTAGATGTTACCTTCTTTTTAGGTGATGTGAGAATACTTTCAAGCATACCAAATGTTGTTGGAACGAAGGCAGAAGAGGTGGTATCCAATACCGTTTTAAAGGGTAAAACTTACACTTCGAATAATGTTTCTGTGAATGGATTGTCTTATACTGGACACTATATTCCGTTAAAGCAAGGGGATAACGTGGTAGGTATGATATTTGCAGGTAAATCAAATGACATGATTATGAAAGCGCTTATTCGAGCTACAAGTGTTACCATAATAACTGGCATTGTAATGATTATAATTATTATTGCGATTTGTTCGTTATTGGCAAGAAGGATGGTTATGGCATTAAGAAAAGCGAATCGAATTGTAAGTATGATTACGGACGGGAAGCTGAACATATCAGAAGAAGATGGAACAACAAAAAGAAGGGATGAAATCGGTGAAATATGCAATAATGCATACCACCTTTCTTTAACTTTAAAGAATATCCTAACGGCTGTTAATGAAACCTCCGTGCAACTAAATGATATGTCAGTGTACCTAAATCAGTCTTCGGAAGTAACAAATACGAATGTACAAGACATTAGTAAAGCAGTAGAAGACATAGCAACCGGTGCCAATGATCAGGCAGAGAATACGCAGAATGCAACAAATTCGATTACAGAGATTGGAAATGGTATCTCACAGATCAGAGTGGGAGTCCAAGAACTGATTGCTCTTGCAAACACAATGAATGCTTCAAAAGATGTAGTAGTGGATAATATGGTGAAATTAAGTACTGCAGCTGATAAAGTAAATAAAGAAGTTGATCGTGCAAGTGAACAGGTAGCTATTACAAATCAATCAGTGGAAGAAATTCAAAATGCAATTCATGTTATAAGGGATATTGCAGAACAAACCAATTTGTTATCATTAAATGCCTCCATTGAAGCAGCACGTGCTGGAGACGCTGGTAGAGGTTTTGCTGTAGTAGCAGATCAAGTCGGTAGCCTTGCGAAACAGTCAGCAGCTTCTTCAAATGAAATTGACCGCGTCTTAGTAACACTATTAGAGAATTATAATCAGATTGTAAAGGTAATGAACTCCATCACAGGTGCTATGAAGATACAAAGTGGAAGTATAAAGGAAACAGAAGAAGAGTTTGAAGTACTAAAAGAAGGTATTGAATCTACAATCCATAGCATATCAACGATTGGAAAAGAAACAGAGGTTCTTGATAAAGAGCGTGAGGAAATTGTGGATACTATTCAAAATCTCTCAGCGATTTCAGAAGAAAATGCAGCTTCGACAGAAGAAACTATGGCTTCAATTGAAGAACTCAATGCAACCATATCTGAAATTGCAGGTGGATCAAAAAAATTAAATGAATATTCCAATCAGCTAAGACACGAAATCGAAATATTTCAAATTGACTAGTAATTACACAATATGAAATAAATATAGGTTATGAGAGGGATGCAGCCTTAATAAGGAATAGCGTAAAAGGATGTAATTATCATCTAATTAGCGGTTCAAGCATTAGAAAGGGCAAATAGAAGACACATAAATGCATGATTTTATGTTCTTCTGTTTGCCCTTTTTATTCTGATAGGATGATAGCTTATTGATAGATTTTCTTTACATTTTCAATTTTTGAAGACATTCCACTTAGCAATAGGTCTGCAAGAGTTAAAGCAGCCATAGCCTCAACAACTACAACAGCTCTAGGGACAATGATTGGATCATGACGTCCTTTAATAGAAACTTTAATATTTTCACCGGATTTATTCACAGTTTGCTGTTCCTTTTTGATAGAAGGAGTAGGTTTAATAGCGGCTCTAAAAATGATTTCGGAACCATCACTAATTCCACCAAGAATACCACCGGAATGGTTGGTTAATTTTATAAGTTTACCATTGTCATCGTATGCAAAACCATCATTATTTTCTGAACCTAGCTGTTTCGCTACTTCAAAACCAGATCCAATCTCAAAGCCTTTTACAGCGCCTATGGAAAATACTGCTTTTGCAAGCATGGCATCTAATTTATCAAATACTGGTTCGCCAATTCCCGTTGGAACTCCGGAGATAATGCATTCAATTATTCCACCACTAGAATCTAAATTATGAATACATTGTTCCAAGTAATCTTCCGCTTTTTGAGATGCTTCTAAATCAGGCATATAAAGAGGGCTTAGAAGAAGGTTTTCTTTTTTGCACTTATGATAGTCAATATGAATTGGACCAATGGATTTGGTATAGGTAAAAACTTCGATTCCTAATTCCTTTAAGAGAGCAGCAGCGATGGCACCAGCAGCTACACGTCCAATAGTTTCACGGCCGGATGAACGTCCACCACCACGATAATCGCGAAAACCGTATTTTTCATCAAAAGTATAATCTGCATGGCCAGGTCTGTAATAGCTTGCAATCTCACTATAGTCGGCAGAACGAGCAGTCTCATTTGCAACCATCATGGAAATAGGAGTACCTGTGGTTTTTCCGTCAAAAACACCAGATAGGATGGTTATAATATCATCTTCTTTTCTTGGGGTTGAATATTTTGTTTGTCCAGGTTTACGACGATTTAAATAAACCTGAATCATTTCTTCATTTAAAGTAAGACCTGCGGGACATCCGTCAACGACAACACCGATACCCTTTCCGTGAGATTCTCCCCAAGTTGTTATTTTAAATATTGATCCAAAACTTGAACCAGACATAGTATCACCTCTTCATTTCATTCTTTCTTCCAATTTACTTGAACATAGTATACTGTATGTTACTGTGGATTTCAATCGAATTGTAAGAGAACACTGTAAAATTATACATGTGAAATGACACCTTTTGCGTTTTGTGTCATATGATGTTAATAAAGAGTGGAAGGAGTAGAACCATGAGATATAAAGATAGAGAGAATTGGTACTGTTATCCTCGCCAACCTAATATGCATACATCAGGAGTGTCAATTAGTCAAAACTTTAGTGAAGTTCGTGGAATGGTGTCAAAAAAAGAGCAACCGTGTGGTTGCGAAGAAGCAATGAAAAAATGTATTAATCGGGATATAGAAAATGATACTTTTTGCTGCGATTTTGATGAGACTTCAATATATGAATATGATTGTCAATGTTTACGGCAGAAAAAAAGCTGCTTTTAAAGCAGCTTTTTTTCTGGAATTACAAGATGTAATTAGCAGCCAAATCCATTGCCACAGCAGCAGAAGAGAATGATAATAATTATCCACCAGCAACCGCCATCGCCAAAGCCACCGCCGCAGCTATTGCCACATCCACAGTTATTGCCGCCGCCGAAACCGTTACCACAGCAGCAGAATAATACGATGATAATTATCCACCAGCATCCGCCGCCAAAGATTGAATTGCCACATCCGCATTCGTTTCTACATCCGCATTCATTTCTGCATCCGCAGTTGTTATCACATCCACATCCGCCGCAGTTTGTAGCTGTTAAATCACTCATATGAGTTCCTCCAATAAATGTTTACAGTGTATCTTATGAAACACAGCTTGCCTTATTTCCATTATTTATAAAAAAACAATCACCTTTTTTTCCCTTTTTTTCGATTTTAGGAACGATCATTGACAAAGATTGGAAACAAAACTATAATTACAATTATAGTAAGTTAACGCATTACAGCTTTGATGTAACAAATAAAATATTATTGTCATGTTGTGTTTTCAAGCAGAAAGAATACTTACTTATAATGAATAAGTATTATGGAAGGGGTAGTAATGGAGGAGGCCGTATGATTTGGGCGAAGGAAGAAACGATGTCACGAAGTGAGATAGAGGAAATTCAATTAAAAAGACTTCAAGAAATTGTTGCACGAGTCTATGAAAAGATACCATTTTATCATAAGAAAATGGACGAAATTGATATGAAACCTGAAACTATCGCAACGTTAGAAGATTTAAAGAAGCTTCCTTTTACATTGAAACAGGATTTTCGCGATAATTATCCATTTGGTATGTTTGCAGTACCGAAAAATGAGGTAGTTCGAATTCATGCCTCCTCAGGTACAACTGGAAAGCCAACTGTAGTTGGTTATACCAAAAACGATATGGAAATTTGGACGAATAACGTATCAAGAATTGCTTGTATGGGTGGAGCTACAAAAGAGGATACAGCACAGATATGTTTTGGCTATGGTATGTTTACAGGTGCGCTAGGACTACATTTTGGTTTAGAAAACATTGGAGCAAGTGTTTGTCCTACTTCTTCAGGAAATACAAAAAAGCAAATTATGTTTATGCAAGATTTTGGTACAACTTTATTAGTGGCTACTCCTTCCTATGCATTACATATTGCAGAAGTTGCACTTTCTATGGGAATTGACCCTAAAAAAGATTTAAATGTTAAAATTGGTTTGTTTGGTGGGGAAGGTATGACTGAACCAATGCGTGAAGAGATGTATAAGCTTTGGGGAAGGGATTTTCTCTGTACTCAAAATTATGGTATGAGTGAGTTATGTGGTCCTGGCGTATCAGGAGAATGTGAATATCTTTGTGGTATGCATATTAACGAAGATCATTTTATCCCAGAAATCATAGATCCGGATACCGGAGAAGTGTTACCTCCAGGGGTTAAGGGAGAATTGGTAGTTACTTGCCTCACAAAAGAAGCAGTTCCTTTAATTCGATATCGTACTCGTGATATTACGATGCTAATGTATGAACCATGCAAGTGTGGTAGGACTACTGTTCGTATGGCTAATTTATTTGGCCGTACGGATGATATGTTAGTAATTCGTGGTGTTAATGTATTCCCATCTCAGATTGAGGAAGTTATGTTAAAGATTCCTGAGATCGGTCCACATTATCAGATTACGGTTGACCGTGTGAATCATTTGGATACTATGGAGATTTTAGTAGAACTTATCGATGATTCTTTGCTTGACTCTTATTCTTTATTAGAGAGATTGGAAAAGAAGATAAGAAATCAGTTGAAAACAGTTTTGGGACTAGATGCTACAATAAAACTTGTAGCGCCAGGAAGTTTACAACGGTTTGAAGGCAAAGCAAAACGTGTAACTGATTTAAGAAAGGATGCAATGTTTTAGTTCTTGCGTACATAAATTTTCGTAGAAAAGACGAACGAAAAATCTTATAGAGGAATAAAAGCTCATCTTTAAAAATTTTCGTTCGTCGTAGTGTTTATTCCTCTAAGGAGTCTTTTTTAGAAACTATTACGGTTTCTTGATAACAGGAGAACATATCAAGTAAGGATACTTTTGAAAGTTTTGGTGTTATTATGCTGACGATTGGTACTACGATCAAACTTAATACCATAGTAAAAGCCCCAGCAACGATAGAAGAGGAGAAGAATTCGAGTTTTAAGTTGGAAACTGTTAAGCCAACACCAATCAAAAAGGCTGCCCAAACACCGGCTTTTGTGACACCCTTCCAGTATAGCCCATAAAGAAAAGGTGCGAGGAAGGAACCAGCGAGTGCGCTCCAAGAGATACCCATTAGTTCAGCGATAAATTTAGGAGGGTCAAGTGCTAAGACAACAGAAATAAAGATAAAGAATGCAATTAAGACTCTCATAAGAATTAGTTGAGTTTTTGTTGTCATCTTTTTAAAGCAGGTTTCCTTTAGGAAATCTAATGTTAACGTAGAACTGGAAGTTAATACTAGAGCAGAAAGTGTTGACATAGACGCAGATAAAACTAATACTACGGTGATGCCAACTAAGATATCTGGTAAAAATGAAATCATATATGGGATGATACTATCAAAGATAATTTTTCCATCAGCGTTACGAATGCTTTCATTATCAAACAAGCGTGAGAATGCCCCTAGAAAATAACATCCTCCAGATACAACAACTGCAAATATAGTGGATATTATTGTTCCGGTTTTAATTGCTTTCTCATCTTTTATTGTATAAAACTTATGTACCATTTGAGGGAGGCCCCACGTACCTAAAGAAGTTAGTATTATTACACTAATAAGATTAATAGGATCAGGACCAAAAAAAGAAGTATACGCACCAGGTTGCCCAAGTGTGGCAGTAGCTTCGCTATTGAAATTGGCTAATTGATTGATCGCTTCTAGAAATCCACCTTTTTGGCTTAAGACAGCCATGATAATAGCGACAATACCAACAAGCATAATAACACCTTGAATTAAATCATTGATTGCAGTTGCCATATAACCACCTAAAATAACATATACACCGGTTAGAGTTGCCATTACAATCACACAGATTTCATATGGTATATCAAATGCCATACCAAATAGACGAGATAATCCGTTATAAATAGATGCTGTATAAGGCACCAAAAAAACAAAGGCAATGACAGAAGCTGTTATTTTGATTGCTTTACTTTCATAACGCGACCCAAAAAATTCAGGCATTGTCTGTGCATTAAAATGCTTTGTCATAACTCTGGTTCTACGACCCAGTACAATCCATGCAAATAAGCTACCAATCAAAGCGTTTCCAAGTCCAATCCATGTAGCAGAAATACCAAAATCCCAACCAAATCTACCAGCATATCCAATAAAAACTACAGATGAAAAATAAGAGGTACCAAATGCAAAAGCGGTAAGCCAAGGACCTACACTTCTACCACCAAGTACGAAATCACTTACGTTTTTGGTGTGTTTTCTGGAATGTATGCCAACAAGAATCATAACTCCAAAGAAAACAAAGAGCATAACAAGTTTGACAATCATAAAATTAATCTCCTTTTGTTGGTATAATAAATACGAAACTTTAACGCAATACAGCGTTGCGCTTTAAAGTGATAATACCAAATTATGGAAAGTATGTCAACTGAAACGGAAGCTAGGTCATTAACATCTGAACATAGGTTGTTTTATATTAAAATTGTATTATTACAGATTACAGATTACGGAGAGGATAAAATCAGTTGACATTCCAACAAACAAAAAAGCTGCACAGAATATTCTGATTTTCATCGGTATTTGATCTGTTCTTAGTTTCAATCGTGGGTGGATGTATTTCACTAAAAGTACTCCTAAAGCACCAAATAATAAGGAGGCTAGTAAACAAACACGACCATTTAGCTGGATCGTATAATTAGAATAATCCCACCACTTTCGATCAAATAACATTTCTAATACCCAGGAAGTTGCATATTCGAGAGCGGTTGATACCAGCATACTGAATAAGAATAGGTTTGCTCTATTCATACGCTTATGTAAGAAAAGAATAATAAATAAGGCTCCAAATCCATAGATTGGTAGGTATGGCCCAAATAAAAAACCTCGCTTTACTAATTGACCTGCTTGTATGGAACAAACAATTGTTTCATAGCACCAACCAATAAGGCTATATGCAAAAAGCCATATCATATTATTTACCCACCACATAGTACTCTCTCCTCCACAAAATATTATAGTTTCTCAAAAATCCCTCTCTTAATTAAGATAGACAACCGTTTGATTCTAAAAAAGTAATTCTAGGTGTCAACTTGTGAAGAATTTATGTTTTTTTTGTATTATATGCTGAGAAAAATAAAGTGTCTACGAATGTTAGGAAGCCTAATGGAATTCTAATAATTTATTAAGACCATTTATTAAAATCTAATATAAAGTGACATATTTCTAATATAAGTGCAGTTTATGCAAAAGAAGTAATAAAGAAATGTTTTTACAATTGCAGTTTGGTGGTAAATAAGCGAAATAGATTGTAAATTGAGTTTCAGATGAAATTAGTTCATTTAAACATACGGGTTGCTATTGTATATAACTTACATAAAATGTATAATTATGACATGAAAGATTTCAAAGTAGAGATAGAAAGGAAGAGGGCAACATGCAAAAGAGAGAGATTATGCTAGGCAATGAAGCAATTGCCAGAGGTGCTTATGAAGCCGGTGCAAAAGTTTCCGCAGCTTATCCTGGAACACCAAGTACGGAGATAAGCGAGAATATTATTCAATATAAAGAGATTTATAGCGAATGGTCACCGAATGAAAAGGTGGCTATGGAGGTAGCGATTGGAGCCTCGATTAGCGGTGTTAGAGCTCTAGCCTCTATGAAGCATGTTGGCGTAAATGTTGCTTCGGACCCTCTGTTTACGATCTCGTATGCTGGCGTAAATGGTGGTTTAGTACTTGTTGCAGCAGACGATCCTGGCTTATACAGCTCACAAAATGAGCAGGATACTAGAATGGTTGCAAGAGCCGCGCAGGTACCAGTATTAGAACCCTCGGATAGTGAAGAGGCAAAAGAATTTGTTAAATTTGCATTTGATATGAGTGAGAAGTATGACACGCCAGTAATTGTTCGTACAACAACAAGACTATCTCATTCTCAGGGGATGGTAAACTTAAGTGATAGAACCGAGGTAGAAGATAAACCTTATGTACGAAATCCAGCCAAAAATGTAATGATGCCTGGATATGCAAAGGCTCGTCATCTTGTTGTAGAAGCACGAACGAATCAGATGATAGAAGAAGGTAGCGATTTTCCAATTAATCGAGTGGAATTTAACGATAAGAAGATTGGTGTAATCACAAGCGGGATTCCATATCAGTATGTGAAAGAAGCATTGCCAGAAGTATCTGTACTTAAGCTTGGTATAGTTAATCCACTTCCAAGAAAGTTAATTGAGGAGTTTGCCACTTCAGTGGATGACTTGTACATAGTAGAGGAATTAGATCCTGTGATTGAAGAGCAAGTGAAGTCCTGGGGGATTAAAGTAGTAGGTAAAGAAATTCTTACTGTTCAAGGAGAATATAGTGCGAATCTATTAAGAAAAGCAATGAAACAAGAGGAAGTTGAGGTGAAGCCAGCGGCCCAGGTACCGAATCGACCTCCAATTCTTTGTCCTGGTTGTCCTCATCGAAGTGTATTTTCTGTTCTAAAGAAATTAGGTATTCATGCGGCTGGAGACATTGGGTGTTATACACTTGGTGCAGTAGCTCCGTTAAATGTTGTTGATACGACTATTTGTATGGGGGCTAGTATTAGTACCTTACATGGCATAGAGAAGGCAAAAGGGAAAGACTACATAAAAAACTGGGTAGCTGTTATTGGTGATTCCACATTTATGCATACGGGGATCAATTCTTTAATCAATATGGTTTATAACAAAGGAACAGGAACCGTACTGATTTTAGACAACTCCACTACTGGAATGACAGGACATCAAGAGCATGCAGCAACCGGAAAGACTTTAATGGGAGAAAAAACGATTGCCATTCGCATTCCTGATTTATGCCGTTCACTTGGAATTAATAATGTAATTGAAGTAGATGCTTTTGATACAAAAACTTTAGAAGAGATTGTAAAAGAGGAAGTTGCCAAAGATGAGATATCAATCATAATTACAAAAGCTCCTTGCGTACTTCTTGTCAAAAATTTAAGTAAAACACAATGTAAGGTAGTTTCTACTAAGTGTAAAAAGTGTGGAATGTGCTTAAAACCTGGATGTCCTGCAATTACAAGGAGGGAAGATGGTATCACTGTAATTAATGATACCATGTGCAATGGTTGCAATCTATGTTTTGAGAAGTGTAAGTTTGGAGCAATCGAGAAGATGGAACGATAGGAGGAAATCACCATGGCAACAAAAAATATTATGATAGTTGGAGTTGGTGGTCAGGGTACCTTACTTACCAGCCGAATATTAGGCGGGATTACAATAAATGCCGGTTATGATGTTAAGCTTTCCGAGGTACATGGTATGGCACAGCGAGGTGGTAGCGTTGTTACATTCATACGATATGGAGAAAAGGTAACAGAGCCAATCGTTGAGGAAGGGCAAGCAGATCTTTTAATCGCATTTGAACGCTTAGAGGCAATGCGTTATTCGCATTTCTTGAAAAAGACAGGTGTATTGATTGTAAATGATCAAAGAATTGATCCTATGCCAGTAGTGATAGGGAGTGCAGTGTATCCAGAAAATATCATTGAGGATCTGCAAAAGGAGCATAGAGTCTTACGAGTAGATGCTATGGCTGAGGCAAAGAAACTTGGAAATCCCAAGGTATTTAACATCATAGTTCTTGGTATAGCGGCATCTCATATGGATTTTACAAAAGATGATTGGCTAAGTGTAATCGAGAATACAGTACCACCGAAAACCATAGATATAAATAAAAAAGCTTTCTTAATCGGCTATGAGATGCATCAATAATCTTAAGGGGGAAGGAATGATTCCACAATTATCGGTTTTTGTTGAAAACAAAGTAGGAAGTCTTAGAAAAGTAACAAATACACTTAGTCAGAATGGGATAAATTTACGAGCAATCTCTGTGTTTGATTCCCCAGATTTTAGTATTCTACGAATCATCGTGGATGAACCTGATAAGGCAAAATTAGTACTTTCCGATAAGGGATTTGCAGTGAAAGTATCCGAGGTATTAGCGGTTGAATTAATGGATAAGCCAGGGGATTTAGATCGTGTTCTTTCCATTTTAGCTGAACATAATTTGAGTATTAATTATATCTATTCTTTTGTACTTCGTGGAGAAAAGGCACCATTGATGGTATTAAATATCAATGATATGAAGAAGGCCGAAACAGTATTACGAGAAAATTATGTGTGTGTAATCGAATAATTATTAGGAGGAAACACCAATGATATGGAACGAAGCAAAGGAATGCATGAGCCGTGAGGAGATGCAAAATCTTCAAAGCAAACGGTTAGTAAAGATGGTAGACCGCGTATATCATAATGTGGAATTCTATCGTAAGAAGATGCAAGTTATGGGGTTAGAACCGGGAGATATTAAAGGGATAGAGGACTTAAATAAGCTCCCATTTACTACAAAAACAGATTTGCGTGATAATTATCCATTTGGACTTTTTGCAATACCACAATCAGAAATTGTTCGTGTCCATGCTTCTTCTGGTACAACAGGGAAAGCCACAGTATTGGGTTATTCCAGAAGAGACATTGAAAATTGGCAGGAATGTGTTGCAAGAGTGTTAGCCATGGTCGGGTTAGGCAAAGAAGATAAAATACAAGTATCCTACGGATATGGTCTATTTACCGGTGGCTTGGGTCTTCATTATGGAGCAGAGAATTTAGGTGCCACTGTTATCCCAATGTCATCCGGGAATACCAAAAAACAAATCACAATGATGGAGGACTTTGGCTGTACTGCTATTGCATGTACTCCATCCTACTTATTACATATTATTGAGGCATTAGAGGAAGAAGGAGCGATAGATCGTATACAATTAAAAGCAGCAATATGTGGCGCAGAACCATGGACAGAGAATATGAGGAAAGAAATTGAGTCGCGCCTTCATATTAATGCACATGACATCTATGGACTTAGCGAGGTTTTGGGACCTGGGGTAGCAGCAGACTGCGAATATCATACAGGACTTCATGTATACGAGGATCATTTTATTCCAGAAATACTTAATCCAGATACCTTGGAGTTATGTAAACCAGGAGAAATTGGTGAGCTAGCATTTACAACGATTACCAAGGAAGCTTTACCACTATTTCGTTATCGTACCAAGGATTTAACAAGTATTAATTACGAAAAGTGTGATTGTGGAAGAACACTTGCAAGAATTTCTCGTTTCAAAGGGCGTACTGATGATATGTTAATTATTCGTGGAGTTAACGTCTTTCCATCACAGGTTGAAACTGCTCTTTTAGAAATTGGAGAAACAAGTCCTCATTATCTGATGTTTGTTGATAGAGTAAATCATCAAGATACCTTAGAGGTGTGGGTGGAGGTAGAAGAACGTTTCTTCTCCGATGAAATTAAAGAATTGGAACGTCTTACAACTAAAATTGCACATGTCCTACAACAAGCGCTAAGTCTTACAGTTAAGGTTAAGTTAGTGGAACCAAAGACCATAGAGAGAAGCGAAGGAAAGGCAAAGCGAGTGATTGACAAACGTAAATTAGTCTAAAAGGAGGTTTTACTTTGGCAATTAAACAATTGTCCGTATTTATTGAAAATAGAACAGGTAGACTGGAAAAAGTTACAGAGACCTTGAAGGAAAATGGAATTAATATTACTTCTATGAGTTTAGCAGATACGAGTGAATATGGCCTTTTACGTATGATAGTGTCAAATCCAACAGAAGGGAAGCGGGTTTTAAAAGAAGCAGGATTTTCTGCAATGCTAACCGATGTATTAGCAGTTAAATTACCAAATAAAATTGGAATGTTACATGAACTATTAAAAGTATTAGAGGATGTAAATATCGAATATATGTATGCTCTTGCTACAAATGAAAATGCTTCAATGGTAATTAAGATCTCTAATATTAATACGGCGATACAATCACTTTCCCAATATGGATTTGAACTTATAGACGAAGAAACTGCTTATACGATTAATGATGTGTAATTGAATTTTATTTAGCATAATTTATAAAAATGGTAGTATTATAATAGATAGAAAAAAGGTATGATAGAAAATTAGCCAATAATTAAACAGATTGAATAGTATGATTAAATGGTAAGCTTTCATTTAATAAAAAATCAACGTTAAGCACCATCAAGGTAATAGAATAATCAAATAGTATTCTTTCAAAACTCTCATAGATAATCTGTGAGAGTTTTTTAAAGAGATTTATAACTTTATATTAATCCTATAGGGTGAACCAAAGATGGTTGAACTTAGCATACTTATCTACTATTCAATGCAATAAAAGTTGCTTTGAGATGATTTGGTATGATTTAGAAATGAAAAATAGCAAGTGAAGAAAATAAATTTTTATGTTATACTTATAACAAGTAATAGTGGATGGGAAAAGTATTAGGGATATAGGAATATCAATTCAAGAATAAGACTAGCATAGGAAGGATATTAACGTGAAGAAAAAGGACATTATTTTACTAGTGGTATTATTAGTGATTGCGGGCGGAAGTTTTTTAGCATATTGGCTGATATCAGGTGAAGTTGGTGAGAATGGTGAGGTTGTAATAAGTATTGAAGGCGAAACTTATGGTACGTACTCCTTAAATAAAAATCAAACAATAACAATACCTGGAAGGCTCGGGGATAATGTATTAACAATAAAGGATGGATATGCAAAGATGGAAAGCGCTGAGTGTCCAGATCAAGTTTGTGTAAATCATCCAGCTATTCATAATAAAAAAGAGATGATTATTTGTTTACCAAATGAGATTATTGTAGAAGTAAGCGACGGAGAAGAATCAAAGACAGATGCGATTGTGAGATAAGGGAAAACTAAATATTTATTTTGCATGAAAAACACTTGAAATACGATTATTTTTTCGTATTTCAAGTGTTTTTTTAATTGATTTACTTCGGTAGATAATTCTAAGGAAATATATTCTTTCACAATAATTTTTATAAACTTGCAAATAATAGTATTAACTTAATTATAAAGTACATGTAAAAATAGTACTAACTTAATTTGGAATAAATAGTGCATTCAAACAGTAGTACCAACTTAATTAGAAAAGCTTCGTAGTTCATAAAAGAGAAAAGCTAGAAATCACAAATAATAACAATCAATATAATCACTTAGACTAAATATGTTGCCATAATATTAACATAACAACTAGGTCACTAAAAAGGAAAGGAAGTGGATATGAAGAAACAAAATTATATGACAATGAAGTATTTTCATTTGTTACTTCTTTTTTTTCTGTCAGTTGGATTGAGTTCTTGTTCAAAAGAAAATGTTAATAATTATGGTGAGGTTACTTCACCAGATTCTATAAATCAGGAGATAGGAAACACTCAAGTGATCAAGGAATATAATGGTGTTACCAAGATATCTGTTTATTACCCTATAATGGGACAAGAAGTAGTGGATCAAAAAATTAAAGAGTATGTAAATTCTATTGTGACAGATTTTAAGAATGAAGTTAAGTTAAAGCAAGAACAAGGTGAGACGTCATTTGACTATGATCCAAGACTAACAATTCAATATGAGACCTATGAATCCTATCCGAACATTTATAGTATTAAATTTCATGTTTTAGAAGGTATGCCATGGGAAGAGAAGAAACGAGATTATGTTCAAACCTTATGTTTTCAGGTGGAGGAAGGCAGACGTTTAGAGTTAGAGGATATAATAGAAGTTGGTTCACAGAAGAATTTTTATGATCAAGTGATTAATCAATTAAAAACAAAAGAAGTCTATGGTAAATATTTGGATGAAGACATGATACAAAGCTTAGTTATGGAGGCAGTTCAAGATGGATTGCAATTTACATTAACCAAAGACAACATAACTTTGTATTTTAAAAAATTCGACTTACTGAGCGGATTATCATTATCACCTACTACATCTTTTTCAATTACTACAATAACAGATATTTTATGTTTAGATGAACAAGGAAAGCTATTGTTAGCACGTAAAATAGATCCAGAGAAACCGATGATAGCGCTAACCTTTGATGATGGTCCTCATGATATATATACTGCGAGAATCTTAGACGCTCTTAAGAAATACGGAGGAAAAGCAACCTTTTTTGTATTAGGTCAACGAGTAGGAAGCCATAGTAAAATATTAAATCGTATGATAGATGAAGGAAATGAAATAGGAAATCATTCTTATTCTCACCCTTTACTAACAACATCTACGGTTGAAAAGATTAAGCGTGAAATAGCTAAAACACAGGATGCTGTTTTTCGGAGTACAGGTTTTACGCCAAAACTAGTGAGACCCACTTATGGTGCTGTCAATCAAACTGTACGAGCAACGATACATTATCCGATGATAAGATGGTCGGTAGATACAGAAGATTGGAAATCCAAAAATGTTGATAAGATTGTAAAAGAAGCAATGAAAGGTGCTAAAGATGGAGCGATTATATTAATGCATGATGTTTATCCAACGACTGCAAAAGCAGCTGAAAAAATTATACAAAAATTAACGAAGCAAGGGTACCAGCTGGTAACTATCTCTGAAATGTTTAAATACCGAGGGAACGGTCTGAAAGCAGGGAAAGAATATTTTTCATCTAAATATAGTAGATAATTACCAATTGAAATTAAAAAAATAGATAGTGTGAGAGTGAAAACTGTAGGAGATTTTCACTCTCATTTTTGTAGGTCTAGATTAAAAATATCAGCTAGACCTATGGATCGTAATGGTAAGTATTTTCATTAAGATTATACAATGCTTAGATGCTAATTATTGATTATCGGTTTGCATACCAGCTACACTAATCCAGAGAGTATTGATTGAAACCATATCATATAATTATGTTAGATGAATATCTAATATAATTGACAAACGTAAATCATAATTGTATTATATTTAATATAATAGGATAAAATTGTTAGTTTTGCTTGAAAGTAAATACCATTATATGGTATAAAAGAAATATTAATGCAAATCTATGGTTTAGATTGTTAATTAAGGTTTAGGAGGAGAATAACGGCAAATGATGATTGACTTAATATCCACACCAGACTTTCTTGGAGAAGCAATAAATTGCTATACTGCAAAAGAGAATCAATTTGAGATTATTCATAATTATGAGAAATTTGGTATGACGTCAGAAGAGATGCAAGCATATATCCAACCAATACAGGATTTTTGTAGACAACTAAAGATTCAATTTAGTGTAATTTTAGAAGAGTTTCCAAAGATAAAAAGCTTATTAAAATTAACAGAAAAAGAGCAACAAGAAGGTTCACTGTTATGGATGTTTCATCGTAATTTATTAAGGATAGAGCAGGAAACAGTGGATTTTACTAAGGAAGATTTAGCTTTTTTTGAAATGTTAAATAAAGACGAATATTCAGAAACAATATCAGAAGAAAAGTTATATATAAAAGATGTAACTGAATTAATTAATTTCCTGGACACTCAAAATCTTGAGGATGCTTACAAGATGAGAGTAATAAGTATCTATATGGAGCGTAAGGAGATTAGCAATCAATTGGTGAAATTGAGAGAGCTTACGAATGAAATAGTAAAGAAGCCATATTCTCTTGTTCAGTCCATTGTAGAAGAAGAAATAATCCGAATGAGGGAGCCGGATTATTTAGATGAAATACTAAAAGAATCGATTCGCCTTCATATCGAGCATGGGAAAAAAATTGTCTTAATTCCTAGCATTAGTCAGTATAATGCACTTGGTATGGAATCTTTTAATGGCATCTATTATCTCCACGTAGGAATCTACCTTGTAGAACTTATAAAGAGGAGTAATGAAAATAGATTTAATGATGCGCAACTTGAAGCAGATTTAAAAGCAATCAGTGATACAACTAGATTAAAGATACTCCATATGTTATCGATGAAACGCATGTACATTCAGGAAATGGCGGAAAATCTAAAGCTAACTCCTGCAACTGTGTCTCACCATATTAATATACTGTTATCTGCTGGTTATGTATTATTGACAGTGGATGCGTCTAAGTCAAAGAAAGTATATTATGAGTTGAATCAAGGGAAATTGGAGGGTTTAAGTAAATCTATCTTAAATCTTGCAAATAAATATTATTAAGGGGAGGATCGAATGGATTCAGAGTTAAAGTATCCAATTTTTAAAACAATTGGAAAGATGCTTGCAAACGTGAAACAGCAGAACAAGGCACTTTTTATATGGTTTTCTGTATACACGATAGCAGCTGCAATATATCCGTTTTTTGGAATAGTATTGCCAAAATTATTAATAGGGGAGCTAGTGTTAGGAGAACTAGCGAATATATCAACAGTAGCCAAAATTATTGGCGGATATTTTATTCTTGCTTCGATATTTGTGTTTATTAAGAGTTATACAGCAAACTGTGCCTATCCGAGAATTACAAGGCTTCGTATTGATTATGTCGGTGAGATTTTTGATAAGATAGTTAGTGCGGATTATCAATATATGGAGGACTCTACATTCTTTGATAAAAATGAACGAGCGATAGTAGCAACAAGCTCAAATAGTAACGGCGTAGAAGGAGTATATCACAAGCTATTTGATATTCCCGCTGTTACTATATCAATTCTTATCCTTATCGTACTCATTGGTAGGATAAACCCTCTCATTTTACTTGGTTTAATAGTGAATCTTTTGGTTACGATCTACATTAGTAGGAAAGTGCATAATTTTGAGTACAAACGTAAAGAACAGTTAGCAAAGGCAGATCGAAAAAAACGTTATTACTATGAAACAACTCATGATTTTTCCTATGGCAAAGATATTCGTCTTTATGGTCTATCTGGTAGAATCCTATCAAATTATAACAAGGAAATTAACGGATATCTTGCTGTAAAAAAGCAGATTTTAAATAAAGAATATATCCTTGGTATGATAGGCTTATTTACTTTATTACTTAGTGATGTACTGACCTATGGCATATTAATTCAAAAAGTAGTAAATGGAATGTCTATTGCCGATTTCTCTATGTACTTAGCAGCTGTAATAAGTCTATCTTCGATGCTAAAGAATTTTTCAGAACAGATTAGTTTCGTAATCAATGAAACACATTATATCTATGATTTTTATAACTTTTTAGATCGTGATTTAGGTGAAAAAGGTGGAGAAAACGAGGCTATTAAAGATGGTACATTAGAAATCGAGTTTGATAATGTTAGTTTTAAGTATCCAAATACAGATCAATACATAATAAAAAATCTTAACTTTAAGATTAATAAAGGGGAACGACTTGCTATTGTAGGTGTTAATGGAGCGGGAAAAAGCACCATAGTAAAACTAATGATTGGCTTGTTTGATGTAACTGAGGGTGAAATACGTATTAATCAAATACCAATCAAACAATTTAATAAAAAAGAATTATATGATATGTTTGCTGTAGTTTTTCAGGATATAAATATACTTGCATTTACAATTAATGAAAATGTAGCTTGTACCTCCGAAGAAATTGATGATACTCGTGTTGTAGGGGCACTTGATCGAGTAGGCTTAATGGAGAAGATAAGCGAACTACCAAAAGGTAGGGAGCAGATGATGTTAAAGATTATCGAAGTAGATGGAACCGAGTTTTCAGGAGGACAGAGTCAAAAACTTGCTATCGCTAGAGCATTGTATAAGGATAGCCCAATGGTAATAATGGATGAACCGACGGCAGCCCTTGATGCTCTTGCGGAAGCTGAAATCTATGAGAACTTTAGTGAATTAGTGAAGGGAAAGACAGCGGTCTATATTTCACATCGCCTTGCTAGTACAAAATTCTGTGATAAAATCGCACTTTTTGATAAAGATGGGCTAAAGGAATATGGCAATCACGAAGAGTTAATAAGATTAGGTGGTATATATAGCCATATGTTTTCAGTGCAAGGAAAGTACTATACAGAAGGGAGGGAAAGTCGAGACGAAGACTTCTCGACTAGGATAGATGAACTCGATGAAGTGCTTTAAAATGTTTTTTAAACTATCGTGGAAGATTTCACCTATGTATATTGTATTACTGTTCTTTAGTACATTAGCTACGAGTGGACAGGTGTTAGTAAATGTAGTTTTACCAAAATTCTTAATAGATGAATTGCTTGGTGAAAGACAAATGGAACGCTTATTATTTTTTGGTGGGATTATTGTACTATCGAATTTATTCTTTGCATGGTTAACTATGACTATGAAGCGGGTGATGGATGACAAAGGAATCTACATGAGAGAACAGATGAATCACCTAATGTCTGAAAAGATTATGAAAGTAGAATACTCTTACTTAGAAAATCCTTATTATTTAGACTTAAAGGAAAGAGCAGTATTTGCATCAATTAATCAATCGGCGATGGAAAATCTCATTCTTTGTGTTAGTACTTTATTTAATAGTGTAGTAACATTAATTGGGCTTTTAACTGTTATGTTTTCTTTGAGCATAGTATTAGTTCTTATATTACTTGTTACAATTATTACTACTTTTGTGGCACAAATGAAATTTATGAAATATCAGAAAAAGTTTTTTAACGAGATTATTCCTGTTAATCGTAAATATGGATATTATGTTGGTTTAGCATACAATGATAAATTGCAAAAGGATATTAGGCTCTATGGAATGAGCCCAATGTTAACCAGGCGTGTCAGACAATATAATGATGAAATAAACCTGTGGTTTACGAAGTACTATACATCTCAAGGAAAATATCAGGGTTTTCTTAGTATTATTAATGACTTACAAGCAACAATAGCATACGGTTATGTCGGTATTCGAGTAATCACAAATTGGTTTGGAGAAAAAATTGGAATAGGTTCCTTTACTATGTATGTATCTGCAGCTATAAAATTCACTTCCTCGGTTATGGCACTAGGGAAGGAAGTAATGACGGTAAATCAATACTTAGGGTACTTACAACCATTTATGGAATTTATGGAATTACCTGAGGAGGATAAAGTCGGAGGAGACTTACCGTTTCATGGTACTGTGGAATCTATTCGGTTTGAACATGTTACATTTAAATACCCTGGTAGTGATAAACAGGTATTAAAGGATATCAGTTTTGAAATCCAAAAAGGCGAGAAAATATCTATCGTTGGATTAAATGGAGCTGGAAAAACAACCTTGATTAAGTTGCTTTGTAGATTATACCGTCCAACAGAAGGAAAAATCTATATCAATGGTAATGATATCTTTGAATATGAACATAAGGGTTTTATGAAGAGTATGGCTGCTGTATTTCAAGATTATCGTTTGTTTGCTTTTTCTATGGAAGAAAATATTACGTGTAAAGAACCAGGCAAGGATACAAAAGAGGCAACAAAGCTATTAGAAAAGGTTGGATTAAAAGAAAAAGTTGAATCATTACCGAACGGCATAAAATCTCTTTTTGGTAAGGCATATGATGAAGAGGGAATCGAAATGTCTGGCGGAGAAAGTCAAAAGGTTGCAATTGCCAGGGCTCTTTATAAGGATGCATCCCTTATTATTCTTGATGAACCTACAAGTGCGCTAGATCCACTTGCTGAGGCTGAAATCTATGAGAATTTCAACCAACTTGTTGGTGATAAGACAGCACTTTATATCTCACATCGAATGTCAAGCAGTGTATTCTGTGATAAAATTTTAGTCATTGATGGTGGTGAGATATCAGATTATGATAGTCATCAGAAATTAATGGAAAAACAAGATAGTTTATATTACAAACTATTCCGCTCACAAGCTGTAAATTATTCTAGTTAGATATTTAAATTGGGTATCAAAAGAGTTTCGAGAATTGATTCCTATATGAAAGGAAAGACATAAAACTTTGTACACAGAGCCAATAAAGAAAGGTGCCTAGCAATACTAAGCACCTTTTTTTAATGATATAATTCTTGAAGTGATATCAGGAAGATTTGTTATTTTTATTTAATAATAAATTCTTGAAGTAATATCACGAAGATTTGCTATTATTTATAATAAATTCTATGACGAATTTAAATCTTTTATTAATGGACAGATTTTAAATATGGGTATGGATTTACGTTATTACCATTGATTAATAAACTAAAGTGTAAGTGAGGGCCGGTGGAAATTCCAGTAGAGCCAACTAAAGCAATTGTTTGTCCCTGGTCAACATAGTCACCAACGTTTACAAGTAATTTAGAACAGTGTAAATATCTTGTAACTACACCCTTACCATGATCGATCTCAACGTAACGACCTGCACTGCTACTATAACCAGCATCTACAACTCGACCTGCAAGAACTGATACGATGGAAGAACCATAAGCACCACCGATATCAAGACCTTTGTGATAGGTGCTAGCACCAGCAGTTGGCGCTTTACGATATCCGTAATAAGTATAGATATTATGGTCAGATGGTAATGGCCATACCATACAATTGATGTCTGTTTTAATCTCATCCATAGATTTTGCATATTTAAAATTATAAACAAAATCTACATAACTCTTGCTAACATAGGCATCGGTTTCATTATAGTCAACTTTAACCCACTCATCAAGAATTTCTAATATCTCAAGTTGTTCGCCCATAGCAATTTGTCCAACACGAGGGCTGTTCTCTGAAGGCTCTTTGCGTACATTTAATGTGGTACAAGTAGCTTGAGCATATTGTACGTAACACTTCTGAGCTAATTTAACAGCATTCTCACCAGTTGCTAAGTACTCAGACTTGATGTAACCTTCTACTTTTCCGGATACAATTCTTGTCCATTCACCTTCTACTCCTAAAATAGTTGCAGCAGCACCGCGGTAAAGACGGCCTGCAAGACTTGAGTCAGTAGAGGCTTCAGTACGTATGTTAACATAATCATTTACATTAGCAATCGCTACACCTTGAAATTGAATTGGTGGCAATTCTCTAGGAGCGAGTGGTTCGCCTCCAACTAAGATAGTAGTAGTTGCATTATTTATTGAAATTCCGATTTCAGATAATCTAGCATCATAGTAATTATCAATAGCCATTGACATACCACCAATTCCGCCACCGGATAATGTTTCTTCATTACGTACCTTTGATGAACTTATTTCTTCTGCTTTTGCTTCAGCTGTCGACTGATTCCATAAAAACAGTGCAATAAACAAGGTAGCTGCTTGCATAATGACTCTTTTTTTCATTGTAATCCTCCAAAGTATGCCATCTAATATTAACTTCGATGGTAGTTGCGGTGAAAAATATTACAGAATTGTTACACCGTACAGACGAATTATAACAAATTAATAATATCCTGTCAACATATTGAACAGGGAAAGTATAAGAAAAGGAAAAAAAATGTACCAAAGTGATAAATTGGATTCTAAAACAAGGGTGTAAGGTGAATTGATTTGTTACAAAATATTAAATAGTAATGTAAATTATCATAGGACATAACTATATAATCTATTATAATCTTCATTAATACTGCGATTGGAGTAGCCGATTAAAAGAATACGAATAAGATAATAGAGAATGATAGATGAATTATAAGGAAGTCTATTTTAAAGCCTTATAGCATGGAGACAGCAATGGACCTAGCGAGCAGGACCATTCGGCTAAAGTACGCTCATGAACGTAGAATATACGGAACTGGGGTAGGGGTAGCAATTGTAGATACTGGGATATGTCAGCATCCGGATTTTTTAAAAAATTGTAATCGTAAATTATATTTTAAAGATTTTATCCACCAGAGAAACGGAATGTATGATGATTGTGGTCATGGAACGCATGTCGCTGGAATTATCGGAGGTAGTGGTTATGCCTCTGGTGGGAAATATATTGGAGTGGCACCAAATTGTAATCTGATTATGGCGAAAACCTTAAATTATAAAGGGGATGGCAATATATCAGATGTACTCATAGCACTCGACTGGATTGTGAAGCATAAGGAGGAACTTGGAATCCGAATTGTTAACTTATCTTTTGGCATGGGCAATAAAGAAATTAGTCAGGATGGAAGAAATTTAATTCAGGCAGTTGAAAATGTTTGGGATAGTGGAATTGTAGTGATAGCAGCGGCTGGGAATGGTGGACCGAATTTAGGTAGTGTTGCAGTTCCAGGGAGTAGTAAAAAAATTATTACCGTAGGTGCATCAGATGATAATATTGAAGTAGACTTAATGGGAAATCGTGCGAAAGATTACTCCGGTAGAGGCCCAACTTTTGAATGTATTAAGAAACCAGATATTGTTGCACCAGCAAGTAATATTATGAGTTGTGCACTTGCAAGGTCTTATGGATCGGATATGTTTCGTGCGTTAAATATAAACCGCTTTACGTCTACTATAAAAGGTGCTAGGGAGAAATATAGTAATTTCTATACTGAAAAGAGTGGAACTAGTATGGCAACTCCAATTGTAAGCGGAGCAATTGCTCTTCTGCTTTCTATTAGACCAAATCTGTCACCGAAGGAAGTAAAAATTAAGATACGAGATAGTTGTGTAAACCTTGGAGAACCACAAAGTAAACAAGGTTGGGGACTTTTAAATATTGAAAATTTGTTAAAAGCTTAATAGTAAAGTGTTAGAAAAAATTCCACATACCGATTAGAGATAGCCTGAAATAAAAGGTTAAATAAAAAAGTTCTTGACTTAGAGCCAACTCTAAGGATTACAATAAGAAGTAGAAAGCCTTCTTTTGTATCTTAGCGGTTGGCTTTTTTTCACGAAGATACCACGAAAGAAGGACGAAATAATGCGTAAACGAGATACGCAGGATTGGAGAATATATGGAATATAGAATGATGGGAAATACAGGTGTTAAGGTTTCAGCGCTTGGTTTTGGTGCTATGAGACTTCCTGTATTAGAAGATGGTACAATTCATGAGGAAGAAGCAATTAGAATGATACGCCACGCAATTGATGAGGGAGTTAATTATGTAGATACCGCTTATCCATATCATAGTGGTATGAGTGAAGTATTAGTTGGGAAGGCACTTAAGGATGGTTACCGTGAGAAAACATATTTAGCTACAAAATGTCCAGTTTGGGAAATGAAATCTCCAGAGGATTTTGATCGAATCTTAGATGAACAGCTAAGCAAATTACAAGTAGAAACGATTGATTTTTATCTTTTACATGCCATTGGTAAAGAGCGTTTTGAAAATATTATTCAAAAATTCGATTTGATTAAAAAGATGGAACAAGCAAAGGCAGAAGGGAAGATTCGTTACATAGGTTTTTCTTTTCATGATAATGCAGAAGCTTTTGTAAACATAGTGGATAGCTACGATTATTGGGATTTTTGTCAAATTCAAATGAATTATATTGATATCCATAACCAGGCTACATTAGAAGGTATGGAATATGCTGCATCGAAAGGGCTTGGCATAATCATTATGGAGCCGTTACTTGGTGGAAAACTTGCAAATCTACCACAAAATGTGATAGAAGTGTTAAGTAACGAAAAAACACCTGTAGAATGGGCTTTGGACTTTCTTTGGGATCGAAAAGAAGTTAGCTTATTGTTAAGTGGAATGAGTACAATGGAGCAAACAGTGGATAACATTGCATATGCCAGTAGATCTAAGATTGGTATGCTAACAAAAGACCAAAGAGTGATGTATGCAAATGCAAAGCGTATTTATGATACTATGGCTCTGGTATCTTGTACAAAGTGTGCTTATTGTATGCCATGTCCATTTGGATTGGATATTCCAAAGACCTTTGAAGCATATAATGCAACAGTGGCAAAAGGAATGAAAGCGGCGAAAGAAGTCTACGAGGAAATAGAAATTAAGGCTGATTCTTGTAGAAGTTGTAAAAAGTGCGAACAGGTTTGTCCACAAGCAATTCCAATCAGTGATGTAATGAAAAAAGTGGAAACATGCTTTACGGGAGAATAAATATGACCAAAACCAAACAATTAGTTTATAGTGCAGTGTTTTTAATTCTTGGGGTTATAATACCACAGGCTTTTCATTTCATTCCTATTGGGAATACTGGTAGTGTATTATTACCTATGCATATTTCCGTGTTACTTTGTGGATTTTTTATGGGACCATGGTGGGGAATCATTGTTGGAGGTGTAACACCAGCACTTAGTTCCTTACTAACTGGTATGCCACCAATGCAAAGGTTACCATTTATGGTGATTGAATTAGCAGTTTATGGGCTTATAGCGGGATTGAGTTATCGTATCTTAAAGATAGGAAAACCTCTTGTTAGGATTTATCTCTCCTTAGTGATTGCTATGGTAGCGGGAAGAAGTGTATATGCGATATCTTTATTCGTTGCAACTAAGTTATTACATCTTGAGATGCTGGGACCGATTGCAGCGATAAATGCGACAATACAAGGTATTCCAGGAATCCTTATACAATTAATCCTAATACCTCCAATTGTATATCAAGGTAGAAAGAGTGGTTTATTTTATGGATCAGAAAAATAAAGTAACAGAAAAACTAAAGGAGGGGGGCTATTCTTTTGTGTTATATAAGGATGGAGAATGGTCAACCTCGGAAAAAAGAGGGATAGCACCAATTATGGAGCTACTTCGAGAAAATAAAGAATTACTAAAAGGAGCTTATGTTGCAGACAAGGTTATTGGTAAAGCAGCAGCATTGTTATTAATTGAGGGAGGAATTTCTTATCTTCATACACAGGTTATCAGCGAACATGCTATAGAGGTACTGAGAATGTCTAATATTGAATTTGAGTATCAATCTTTAGTTCCTTATATTGTGAATCGCGCCGGAGATGGCATGTGCCCTATGGAAGAAACGGTGTTAGAGGTCACCGATTCCACAAAAGCTTATAAATTATTACAAGAAAAAATAAAGAAAATGCAAGCAGCCATGAGATAGTTAGATAAGATCAATAATAAATACCGAACTAAATCATAATAAATATAGAACTACATTATAATGAGTATACTCCTATTTTATACAAAATAGGACTACCATTGGGAATAAGCAAAATAGTATTAAATAAAGGACAAACTCAAAATGGAAGCGTAAAAACGTTCTTTTCATGTGAGTTTGTCCTTTTCTATATTACATTAAATAGTCTTGTTTTGATCTTCAATAGTCTTGCTTCTGCATCATATTCAAAAGTCTTGCTTCTGCATCATATTCAATGGTTTTGCTTCAATATCAAAATATTGTTTATATTCGCATATTTTTATCCACAACTTTTGTATTACTTAAAGTAACTTTCTTTGTGTTACTCTATTTCCTTAAGAGATAAAGAGCGCCAATTCGATCGATTTCATCGCCATAAGCTCCGTGCACTCCAGCGATGGCATAACCTTCTGGTGCAGAAAACGAATAGATAGTAGTCCCTTTAACTCCTCCTTCTAAGACATTTCCTAAATTAGTTGTAAATTTTGTATAAGAAATTCGATAAGAACCAAATAAAGATTTTTTCACCATAGATACATCCAGTGAAACTACATATTCACCCTCTTGTAAAACTAGTTCTTGATAGGTTCCACCACTTCCGCCAATAGAGGCTATGGTATCACCATATGTAAAGGAGATATTGTCGAGGCGAGAGCCAGCACGGATAGAGATTCGATCTGGGAAATTATTTTCCATGGTTTCAAGGAAACTAAATGGTGTTCCACCAGTCCCTCCATAAGTCTCACTGGTTTTAATATCCTCGTTTATAGTATATTGAAAGGTAGAAGTTATTGGATAATGGTCTGAAAGTTGCGCTCCATTTTCATCCGTAAATTCTGTTTCTAACAATGCATAATGTATCGCCTCTAAACTAACATTTCTACCACTACGATACCAGATTTTATCCACTACTTCGTTTGTAGCACTGTTACGATTAGCAGAGTCCATGAGAGCCTCTCCATCGGCAGGTACTTCTCCATTTCTTATTAAGTCAATCCATGGATCTCTTAAACCACAAGTTTCTAAAACAGCAGTTTCAAAATTATCTTGTTCTCTTGTATAACGGGAGTTAGTATCTCCAATTACAATGACAGCCTTTCCAACGGAACGTTGCTGTATTAACTCAGCAAGTTGGATCATATTGGCACGACGAGCAGCGTAGGAACCTTCATCACTTCCTGCGTCCGTATGGATATTATAGATATCAATATAGTAACCAGGCTCGATTTCAACAGTGGAATAAAGAATGCCCTTTGGCGTCATTTGATCTGCACCATTATCAATGAATCCGTGTCGATCTTTCCATTTGTATCTTGCTGTTTCTTTAAGTGAATAATTAGACAGGAAATTCATTCCATCTCCGAATGGAACATTACCACTATGTGAAGTTAAATAAGGAAGTGTGACCTGTGAGATTAGTTCTTGATGGTATGCAAAATCTTCTTGTACGCTTACGATGTCATAATTATTTAGTAGTGGACTCATTTTTACTGTATTGACCTTTGGATTACTGCTTGATAAGATATCGGGCAATCCTGCAACATTTAAAGATAATACTCGAAATGTTTTTTCACCATTGGCCTCATTCGCTAGGACACGATGCGGGATGGTAGTAAAACCGAAAAGTATTGCAAGGGTTAGAACGACAACGATACTTTTTTTGAACTTCTTAAACAACATTACATATACCTCCTATTCTTCTTAAAAAAGTGTGGATAGAAATAAAATAAAAACCCAACCTAATAAAAATGACTAAAAAACGGTAAGTGTTCATGATATATTTGTTAGATTTTCATAATAATATTATTATATTTTAAGTATATTGTCAAGCAGTATGTAGTTAAATCCTGGTAAAGTTTAATGGAAATTATTCATAATATACTAAAAAGTTTTTAATTCTTTCATGCTTGATTATCATGGAATAATAATATCATAAACTTTTTATCATTACATTTTTTCATATAGAATGCTCACTATTTATTAATATATAAATATGATGACAAATAAAATTAAAATATAATAGGGATGCATAGTTAAGATTAAGAATGGTTAAGAAATATAAGATCATGAAAGAATAAAAGTTCAAGAAATATAAGATTAAGAAATATAAGATTAGGCAAGATTAAAAGATCAAGAAAGATTAAAAAATCAAGAAAGATTAAAAGATCAAGAAAGATTAAGAATGAATAATTACATTTAGTAGTATTAAATGTATTAAATTTACGATGATTTCTACTATTATTAAACAAATAAGCAGAATTTATAGCAATGTAGAAAAAATAAACATAAATTCATTATAAATAGTACAATGAGTCAAAAATTATAGAAAAAACTGTGAATATTATTGTAAAATATGCAATAAAGTTATTGAAAAATAAGGTGGGAGTATGTATAATATATATGTAAGCGTTTACATTATGTGGTAAGGTAGATTGGAGGAATTGTAATGTCAAAAAGGAACAACGATGAGGAATGGAATAACCAAAGTGATGTCAGAAAAGCACCTAATATGAAAACAGTAGATGTTTTGTATAAGGCGCTATTGGCTTTAACATTAGTTATACCGATCATAATGCTGTATAAGCTGGTTTATATTGATTTATATCGTGAAGCAGGTGTAATTGAATCTCATACCCAATATTATCTATGGGACTCTTGGAAACTACTCATAAGAATATTTAAAGACACTGCAGACGGTGCGTCATTTGTAATTATGGGGGCAATTCCATTTGTATTCTACCTAGTTGGTTTAGTATTATCTGTATCCAGTTTCTTAACAGGATTAAAGATGAAATATGAGTGGAAACATGGTGAGAGCTGTAGAAGAGCGCTTACTACTATTATTATTGCAATTGTATCTATGATTTTTATGCTAAAAATTATTGATCCATTCTTTAATCTAAAAAGTGGTTATGCTGACCAGCAAATACATTTTAATATAACATTGTATATAAGTTTAGCACTAGCTATTATCGGTAGATTAGTAGCAGAGAAATACTACCAATTAGTAAAAAATATATAGTTACATAGTAAATAAAGAAACGCTTTACAACATTGTAGAATATAATATATAAATTGGGGGCAAATCGGAATTAATACGATGATCTGCTCCCATTTTTTATCCCACAATAGTAGCCTAATTTAACTAAAATATGAAAATTTAGTGAAATAGTAAACACTTGTTTTTTTCCATTTTTTAATAAATTAGACAGGATAGTTTCCTTTACTGTTTCACTGGAAAGTGCTATAATCATGTTGATGTAAGACAATCAGGAGGAAGCCATACGATGAATATACTATTCTTCTTAACCCCGAAAATTGAGGTAGCGTATATCTATGATACGTTTACGGTAAGACAAGCGCTTGAGACGTTAAAGCAGCGCGGTTATTCTGCAATACCGATGATAGATAAGAATGGAAAATATATTGGAACTGTAACCGAAGGAGATCTTTTATGGTTTGTATTAGAACATAAAGAAGATGATACCGACATCTTTAATAAAGTGAAAATCAAACAAATTGTTCGCAAAAAAAATCATTTAGCGGTGAGAGCGGACAAGAAAGTTGAGGAGTTGGTTAACTTGGTAATGAATCAAAATTTTGTACCTGTATTAGATGATGACGACCGATTCATAGGTATTGTAACCAGAAAGGCTATTATGCAATATTGTACAGAAGCGATGATACATTCCTCTGCTAAGTAAGACTAAAAGTTTAAAACTGTAGCTTTGATGGCATTAGAAAGCCTAGTATTTAGGCTTTCTTTGTACATATATTTTCAGGAGGAGATTATGGGGATTACATATTATGATCAGGAACATATTTTTAAATTAGACACCCCGAATACGACTTACATGATTGGCCTTATTGATGAGGAGCAATTTATTGGACATGTGTACTACGGTAAGAAATTGAAAGATACCAATCTAAGTTTCTGGAAGCAGATGCTTACAGGACCGATTCCATCTCGCAGAAATAGAGAACGTGTCTCTTTTATGGATTCATTTCCACAGGAATATCCAACCCATGGAATTGGCGATTTCAGACAGTCAGCGTTAGAAGTTAAAACAGTTTCAGGACATCGTGCAGTTGGTATTACATATAAAAGTCATCATATTTATCCAGGAAAATCTAAACTACCTGGTTTACCAGCTACCTTTGGGAATGAAGACAGTTGTACTACACTGGAAATAATATGTGAGGATAAGCATCTAAATCTTGAGGTAATACTCTCGTATACAGCTTTTAATCAAATTGATGCAATAACAAGAAATGTTAGAATAAAAAATCTATCCAAAGATGCCATTATGCTTACCAAGGCATTATCTTTATCATTTGATTTACCTGATAAGGGATATGAAATGATTACTTTACATGGTTCCTGGGCTAGAGAGAGGCAGATAGAACGTAGAAAAATTGGACATGGTATTCAAGGCGTATCTAGTGTTCGTGGTGAGTCTGGACATCAAGAGCATCCATTTATGGCTATTGTATCGGAAAATACAACAGAAGAATTAGGTGATGCATACGGAGTTAATTTTGTATACTCTGGCAATTTTACTGCCTTAGCGGAACGCAATCAATTTGATTTAATTAGGGTTCAGATGGGAATTAATCCTGTTGAATTTGAGTGGGAATTAAAAGAAAAAGATGAATTCATTACTCCGGAAGCAGTTATGGTGTATTCTGCAGAAGGGATTGGGAAGATGTCAAGGACATTTCATGATCTTTATCGAAAGCACTTAATTCGTGGAGAGTACAAAGATAAGAAGAGGCCGATTTTAATCAATAATTGGGAGGCAACCTACTTTAACTTTACAACGGAGAAGTTACTTGATATTGCGAGAAATGCTTCGAGATTAGGCATTGAGATGCTAGTAATGGATGATGGCTGGTTTGGTAAGAGAAACAATGATGATTGTGCGCTTGGCGATTGGGTTGTGAATGAAGAAAAATTGTCAGGCGGCTTAGAAAATTTGGTTCATGAGGTAAATAAGCTTGGAATGAAATTTGGTATCTGGTTTGAACCTGAGATGATTTCTCCTGATTCGGACCTTTATCGAAATCACCCAGACTGGGCAATTCAAATTCCTGGCAGAGAGCCAAGCCAGTGTAGGCAACAATTTGTGCTTGACTATTCTAGAAAAGAAGTACGTGATTATATTTATCAGATGATAAGTAAGATTTTACATAGCGCCAATATTGAATATGTTAAGTGGGATATGAACCGGCCGCTTTGCGACCTTGGAAGTTATGCTTTAAAAGCAAAGAATCAAGGTGAATTAAGTCATCGTTATGTTCTTGGGGTATATGAAGTGCAAGAAAGATTAATCACTGAATTTCCTCATTTATTACTTGAAAATTGTTCTGGCGGTGGCGCAAGATTTGATCCAGGAATGTTATATTATAGTCCTCAAATATGGTGTTCGGATGATACCGATGCAGTGGAAAGACTAAAGATTCAAAGAGGAACTGCAATGGTCTATCCACTTTCTTGCATCGGTGCCCATGTAAGTGATTGTCCGAATCATACGGTAGGCCGGATTACTCCATTTGAGACTAGAGGGCATGTTGCTCTAGCTGGTACTTTTGGTTATGAACTAGATGTAACAAAAATCTCAAAGGAAGATCAAGAGATGATACCAAAACAAGTTGCATTATATCATAAATACAATGATCTTATTCGCACTGGAGACTATTATAGAATTTCTTCTGTTCTTGATGATCCATCCAGAGATTGTTATATGGTGGTAGCAAAAGATAAGTCAGAAGCACTTGTAACCTACGTACAGGTCTTAGCACGTCCTAATTTCCACTCCTATCGGGTTTATCTAAAAGGACTTGATAAAGATGCGATGTACACATGGAAAGAGATGAATTTAACTCAGTCTGGAGAAGCTTATATGCAAGCTGGTATTGATATAACGGGGCTTTGGGGTGATTATAAATCCATGTTAATCCATCTGATACGTGAAGAATAAGATGAGGATTCAATATTATTACGTTAATATGGATTATGAAAAAAATCTGCATTTTAAAATCTTCTGTAGTGATGATTTATTTAGTGGGTAATCATATTAATATCTAAATTAAGGAGTTTATGTGATAGATAAGTTATTATCTATGGAGCATAAGCTCCTTTTTGTAACGTTTAAAAGATATTTTATCATTGGCGGAACGTGGTTGCTCATGTTCGTGTTGGAAAAATATAAAAATTTTTTTTGATAATTTTTTAAAAGATACAAAAATATTATAAGTAATTATGAAAAGAGCTTATTTTAAAAGGAAAATCAAGTATAGTACCACTAAATTTAGTGGTTAGTAAAACCTCTACTTTTTTTGAAAATGGAAAAAACATAGGTCAAAGTAACAGTAATACTAAGAATGGAGTTTAATATTACTCTTGCAAAAATATTATTCATCATGTATACTAAATCGACGCATGGGTAAACATGGAAATATTTATAGTGTTTTCATGAGGTTCCTTGTTATGACAAAAGGAAGGATGTATGAGAAGTATGAAGACATTAACTCAAGAGGATACCCCAATCCACAAAGCTTTGGAAGAACAAAGACTGAATCGTTTGGCGCATTTTGATGTACCTGGCCATAAAGGGGGACGTGGAAATAAAGAGTTAAAACATTTTTTGGGAGATACAACATTAAGTCTTGATATGAATTCCATGAAACCATTAGACAATCTTTGTCATCCGGTTTCTGTCATAAAAGAGGCACAAGAACTAGCCGCAAAAGCATTTGGGGCGGAAGAAGCATTTTTTATTGTAAACGGTACCACACAGGCAGTTCAAGCCATGATTATGGCTGTGTGTAAAAGCGGGGATAAGGTTATTATGCCAAGAAACGTACATCGAAGTGCAATTAATGCTCTAGTTGTTTGTGGTGCAATACCGGTTTACATTAATCCTGGAACGAACAAAGAACTTGGAATTCCTCTAGGTATGTCGGTTGATGATGTAAAGAGAGCAATCTTAGAAAACCCAGATGCAAAAGCGGTTCTTGTAAATAATCCAACCTATTATGGGATTTGCTCGAATTTAAGAGAAATTGTTAAAATTGCACATCAGCATGGCATGCTTGTGTTAGCTGATGAAGCTCACGGAACACATTTTTATTTCCATGATTCACTACCGCTTTCTGCCATGGAAGCAGGTGCTGATATGTCAGCAGTTAGCATGCATAAAACAGGAGGTTCTTTAACACAGAGTTCTATTTTGTTAACAAGAAATTCGGTAAATGCTGACTATGTGCGTCAGGTAATTAACTTAACACAGACAACAAGTGCTTCTTACCTACTGCTTTCTTCTCTTGATATCGCAAGAAAGAATCTTAGTTTAAACGGTAAGAGCATGTTTGATAAAACAATTGATTTTGCTACTTATGCAAGAGATGAAATTAATAAACTTGGAGGCTATTATGCCTTTGGTGAAGAGCTTATTAACGGGGACACGGTATATTCCTTTGATACAACAAAGCTTTCGATACACACACGAAATATCGGATTAGCAGGAATTGAGGTCTATGATTTGCTAAGAGATGATTACGGAATTCAGATTGAGTTCGGTGATATTGGTAATATTTTAGCGGTTATATCCTCAGGGGATCGAAACCTTGAGATAGAGCGATTGATTTCTGCACTTTCAGAGATAAAGAGACTTCATGAGAAGGATAAGGCAGGAATGTTTGATCATGAATATATAAATCCTCAAATTGTGATGGGACCACAAGAAGCTTTTTATAGCAAAAAGCGTTCGATGCCTATTTATCAGAGTAAAGGACACATTTGTGGAGAATTTGTTATGTGCTATCCACCAGGAATACCAATTCTTGCTCCGGGAGAACGCATTACAGAAGATATCTTAAATCATATCGCATATGCGAAGGAAAAAGGTTGCTTCATGACTGGTACGCAGGATATGAAGATTGAAAATATCAATATTGTTGAGGTAGAGTAATGGAACTTTGGTATACAGATCAACACACAAAAGACGTACGCTTTTCCATGAAAATCAAGGAGCAACTAGTTAGCGTAGAAAGTGAATTTCAGAGAATCGATATCATTGAAACTTACGAATATGGCCGTGTGCTTGTATTAGATGGGGAGTTAATGATTACGGAAAAAGATGAGTTTATCTATCATGAGATGATAACGCACGTTCCTATGGCTGTTCATCCCAATGTCCGAAATGTACTTGTAATTGGAGCTGGGGATGGTGGAACAATTAGAGAACTTACAAAATACGATACAATTGAGCATATCGACATGGTGGAAGTTGATAAAGAAATTGTACAGGTATGCAGAGAATATATGCCTTTTACAGCTTGCAAGCTGAATGATAACAGAGTATCGATGCATTTTGAAGAGGGTCTTCGATTTGTCCGTGGAAAACAAGATGAATACGATTTGATTATTGTAGACTGCGCTGACCCATTCGGACCTGCAGAAGGTTTATTTACAAGAGAATTTTATGGAAATTGCTACAAGGCGCTCCATAGTGATGGAATCTTAATCAATCAGCATGAGAGTCCGTTCTACAATGAGCATTCTGGAAGTGTACAAAAAGCACACCGTCATATTACTTCTGTATTTCCATTAAGTACAGTGTATCAATGTCATATCCCTTCTTATCCATCGGGACACTGGTTGTTTGGATTTGCATCGAAGCAATATGACCCAATTAAAGACTTAAAAGAAAGCAAATGGAATGATTTAAAGTTACAGGTTAGATATTATAATACAGATTTACATAAAGGCTGTTTTTATCTTCCAAATTACGTAAAGGAGTTGTTAGGGGGCAATGAATAGAAATCTTCATACTTTTATAGGGTGCGAGGCACATTATGAGGACAGTGAGATGGTATTATTTGGAGCTCCATACGATGGAACCACCTCCTACCGTCCAGGTACAAGATTTGCTAGTGCTGCAATTCGAAATGAGAGTTATGGAATTGAAACCTTTAGTCCATATCAGGAGAAAGATTTGACGGATTTTCAGATTTTTGATGGGGGAGATTTAGAGCTACCATTTGGTGATCCGGTAGGGCCGCTCGCCATCATTGAAGAATTCACTGGTAATATTCTAAAGGATGGTAAGTTTCCTCTCATGATTGGCGGAGAGCATCTGGTTACTTTAGGAGCTATGCGTGCAGTTGTTAAACAGTATCCAAATGTCCATATCATACACTTTGATGCACATGCGGACTTAAGAGAGGATTATCTTGGAGTAAAACTATCCCATGCAACGGTTATGAGAAGATGCCATGAGTTGGTGGGGGATAAAAAGATTTATCAGTTTGGTATCCGAAGCGGAGACAGAGATGAGTTTTTATTTGGAAAAGAACATGTAACTACATGTAGATTTGATTTTCAGACCTTGGACTTCGTGGTTGATGAATTGGAAAGAAAGCAAGTTCCGGTTTATCTTACGGTTGATTTGGATGTACTTGATCCCTCAGTATTTCCAGGAACAGGTACACCAGAGGCTGGTGGCGTTACCTTCCTTCAGTTATTTGATGCTTTACGAAAAGTTTCAAGATTACAGGTGGTGGCTGCTGATATGAATGAGCTTTCTCCAGTATATGACCAAAGCGGAGCTTCCACAGCTTTGGCGTGTAAGCTACTTCGTGAGATGATGCTTATGTTAATAAAGTAAATTTATTTAATAGTTCTTATTTAAGGCATTACTACAGCTGTTTTAGATATAGAATGCAGTGGTGATAGTGAAAGAGAAGAAGATAGAATGAGACGGAAAAAGATAAAGAAAAAAGATAAAGAAAAAGAAAAGTAAGATAGATAAGTAAGATAGATAAGTAAGGAAAAAGATACGTTAGTATAAATGAAATCACCAGGATTGGAAAGATAGAGGAGATCATTATGAGTAGAGCATTAATTATCGGCGCCGGAGGCGTAGCAAGTGTTGTAGTACACAAGTGTTGTCAAAATTCTGATGTGTTTACAGATATCTGTATAGCAAGTAGAACAAAATCAAAATGTGATGCCCTAAAAGAAAAACTTGATGGTGGAAAAACAAAGATTACGACTGCACAGGTAGATGCAGATAACGTACCTGAGCTTGTGGCATTAATTAAGGAGTACAAGCCGGATATTGTAATCAATGTTGCACTTCCATATCAGGATTTAACTATTATGGATGCCTGTCTTGAGACGAAGACTGATTATCTTGATACAGCTAATTATGAACCTTTGGACACAGCAAAATTTGAGTATAAGTGGCAGTGGGACTATCGGAAACGTTTTGAAAAAGCTGGAATTACAGCAGTCCTTGGATGTGGTTTTGACCCAGGTGTCACAGGTGTCTTCTCTGCCTATGCAATGAAGCATTATTTTGATGAAATCCATGAGATCGATATCTTAGACTGTAACGGTGGTGATCATGGTTATCCATTTGCTACGAACTTTAATCCGGAGATTAATATCCGAGAAGTTTCTGCAAAAGGAAGCTATTGGGAGAATGGTAAGTGGGTTGAGACGGAACCAATGGAGATTAAGAGGGTGTATGACTTCCATGAAGTTGGACAAAAAGATATGTATCTTCTTCATCATGAGGAGTTAGAATCTTTGGCAATTAATATCAAAGGGATTAAGCGTATCCGATTCTTTATGACGTTTGGTGAGAGTTATTTAAGACATCTTAAGTGCCTAGAAAATGTTGGTATGACTTCGATTGAACCAATCGAGTTTGAAGGCAAGCAAATCGTACCACTTCAGTTTTTAAAGGCTGTATTGCCTGATCCTGCGACGCTTGGACCACGTACGGTGGGGAAAACCAATATTGGTTGTATTTTTAAGGGTGTAAAGGATGGAAAAGAAGTTACTTATTACGTATATAATGTATGTGACCATCAGGAATGCTACCGTGAGGTTGGCTCTCAGGCAATTTCTTATACCACAGGAGTTCCTGCGATGATTGGTGCAGCGATGGTACTAACAGGAAAGTGGAAGAAACCGGGGGTATTTAATGTAGAGGAGTTTAACCCGGATCCTTTTATGGAGGAATTAAATCGATTTGGACTCCCTTGGAAAGAAGATTTTAATCCTGTATTAGTAGATTAAGGAAGTTGGGTTGTTGCATGATTCGTAATTGCAACAGCCTTATAGTAAAGTAAAAAGCACACGTATATTTATATGTGCATTTAGGCGTGTGCAGAATTGAGGTGATTTATGTTAGAAATTGATTTCAAAGAGATACCAACTCCCTCCTATGTTGTTGAGGAGCGGTTATTGAAACGAAACCTGTCCTTATTAAAAAGAATTATGGAACGAACTGGTTGTAAGATACTGTTGGCTCAGAAAGCGTTTTCTATGTTCTATTATTATCCGTTAATAGGTTCTTATTTAACAGGAACTACAGCAAGTTCCTTATTTGAAGCAAAGCTTGGAAAAGAAGAGATGGGAGGAGAAGTACATATCTTTAACCCAGCTTATCAGGAATCTGAAATGGAGGAAATCATCTCGCTGTGTGATCATATGGTATTTAATACACCAAAACAATGGCTTAAATATAAGGAAGTAATAAAAAAATCAGGCAAGAAAATAAGTTGTGGATTACGAATAAATCCGCAATACTCAGAAATTGAGGTAGAATTATATAATCCATGTGCGAAAGGCTCAAGATTAGGAACTACCCTCGATAATATGAGAGAAGAAGATTTAGAAGGATTAGAGGGCTTGCATTTTCATACGATGTGTGAGCAAAATTCGGATGTTTTAGTAAGAACCTTAAAAATAGTAGAAGAAAAGTTTGGCTTCTTATTAAAAAAAATGAAGTGGATAAATTTTGGAGGAGGGCATCATATCACAAGAGAAGATTATGATGTGGAGGCGTTAATTTCTGCAATTCTTCATATTAAAGAAAACTATAATGTAGAAGTATATTTGGAACCTGGGGAAGCTATTGGCTTAAACACGGGATATTTAGTAACAAAGGTATTAGATATTTGTGGAGCAAATGGAGAATGTGCTATCTTAGATACTTCTGCAGCTTGTCATATGCCTGATGTTCTTGAAATGCCCTATCGTCCCGAAATAATTGGAGCTGGTAAAGCAGGAGAAAAAGCTTATACTTATATCCTTGGAGCAACTACTTGTTTAGCGGGTGATGTAGTGGGAGAATATTCTTTTGATGAACCATTAAATGAGGGAGATATTTTAGTCCTCTGTGATATGTCCCATTATAGTATGGTAAAAAATAATATGTTTAATGGAATTAATCTTCCTTCCATTATTGCGCATACAGAAAAAGAAGGAGTCGTAATTGTCAAACAATTTGGCTATAATGACTTTAAAATGAGGTTATCATAATAGGACTTAAGTAACTTAAATACTGAAAACTATCCGTAACATAGGAATAATTCAGAATAGAAAGAAAATTAAAACCACTATATCTAGTAATTGGAAGGTGAAAAAGAAACAATATGTAGTAGACTTATCCTTTTGACTATGCTATACTAATAGTATGCAATAAAAAAAATATGGTCAAAGTTAACAATTTCTTTGCCTTTACTTGGAAACAAGCATAATTTAATTATATTCGCCTCTTACTACCATGTCTATATCGTATGGAAGTAAGGGGCAATCATTTTGGGGACATACCAAAGACAAAAATTTAGAAGCAAGAAAGGATAGGTTATATGAAGGTAGTTAAGCGTGATGGTAGGGTAACGGATTATGACAGAAATAAGATATTAGTTGCAATTCGTAAAGCAAATGATGAGGTAGATCATAAAGAAAAGGTTACCGAGGATAAAATTGAATCAATTGTTGTAGGAATTGAGAAGCTTAAGAAAGATACGATGTATGTAGAGGAAATTCAAGATATCATTGAACAGAAGTTAATGGCAGAGCGTAAGTTTGTTTTGGCTAAAACTTATATTATCTATCGTTTTCGTAGAGAGTTAGTTCGAAAAGCGAATACCACAGATGAATCGATCATGAGCTTGATTCGACATAGTAATGAAGATGTTATGGAGGAAAACTCCAATAAAAATGCAGTAATTGCATCCACACAACGTGATTTAATTGCCGGTGAGGTATCGAAGGATTTAACAAAACGTTTGTTATTACCAGAAAAAATTTCGAAAGCTCATGAGGAAGGAATCCTACATTTTCATGATGCAGACTATTTCCTTCAATCTATTTTTAACTGTTGTTTGATTAATATTAAGGATATGCTTGAAAATGGTACAGTAATGAATGCAAAACTGATTGAGACTCCAAAGAGTTTTCAAGTTGCATGTACCGTTATGACACAGATTATTTCTGCTGTAGCAAGTAGCCAGTATGGTGGACAGTCAGTAGACATTCGTCATCTTGGAAAGTATCTTCGCTATAGTATGGACAAATATAGAAAACGCTATGAATCTTTGTTTAATGGAGAAGCTAGCGAAGAAGTAATTGAGAAATTTGTACAAGAGAGAGTACAAGATGAACTTCGTTCCGGTGTTCAGACGATTCAGTATCAGATTAATACATTAATGACAACCAATGGTCAGTCTCCTTTTGTTACCTTGTTCTTAAATCTTGACAAGGACGATGAGTACATTGAAGAAAATGCAATGATAATTGAAGAAATTCTTCGCCAGCGTTTGGAAGGAATTAAGAATGAAAAGGGAGTTTATATTACTCCAGCGTTTCCAAAGCTAATCTATGTACTGGATGAACATAACTGTTTAAAGGGCGGTAAATATGACTATATCACAAAATTGGCTGTACAGTGTTCTGCGAAACGTCTCTATCCAGATTACATTTCAGCTAAGAAAATGCGTGAGAATTACGAAGGCAATGTATTCTCTTGTATGGGATGCCGTAGTTTCCTATCTCCTTGGAAGGATGAGAATGGTGAATACAAATTTGAAGGACGCTTTAATCAAGGTGTTGTCAGTTTAAATCTTCCACAGATTGGTATTATAGCGAATGGAGATGAAGAAGTGTTCTGGCAGCTTTTAGAAGAACGTCTAGCACTTTGTTTTGAAGCTCTTATGTGCAGACATAGAGCGTTAGAAGGTACTATTTCTGATGTTAGTCCAATCCATTGGCAATATGGTGCAATAGCAAGACTTAAAAAGGGTGAAACCATTGATAAATTATTACACGATGGTTATTCCACTATTTCTCTTGGATACATTGGATTATATGAAGTTACCAAGCTTATGAAAGGGGTAAGCCATACACAGAAGGAAGGAACAGAATTTGCTCTTCGTGTTATGAATCGCCTAAGAGAAGCAGCGGATACATGGAAGAGAGAAACAGGAATTGGATTTGGATTATATGGAACACCTGCAGAATCTCTTTGCTATCGTTTTGCAAGAATTGATAAAGAACGTTTTGGTGAAATCAAAGACATTACAGACAAAGGTTATTATACAAACTCCTATCATGTGGATGTTCGTGAAGATATTGATGCATTTAGTAAATTCACCTTCGAAAGCCAGTTCCAGGTGATCTCCAGCGGTGGTGCAATTTCTTATGTTGAAATACCAAATATGCGTCATAATCTAGAAGCATTAGAAGAAATCGTGAAATTTATCTATGATAATATTCAATACGCAGAATTTAATACGAAATCTGATTATTGTCATGTATGTGGTTTTGACGGTGAGATTAAAATTAATGAAGACTTTGAATGGGAGTGCCCAAATTGTGGTAATAAAGACCATGCAAAGATGAACGTAACCCGTAGAACTTGTGGTTATTTAGGAGAGAATTTCTGGAACAAAGGAAAAACAAAAGAAATTAATGCAAGAGTACTTCATATTTAATGTGCAGTACCAATAAAAGTATGATAGAATATATTTAACATGGAAACGTCGCCGACTACTTTAGTATGTTTGGGGACGTTTCCTATATCATAATATTAAAAAGTGTGTAATTAGTACAAAACGGATACCTAAGTATGCATTTAGTTTCTATATAAAAAGGTACGGAAATATAAATTCAACTCTGATTATATAGAGGTGCCTTTTCAACTCTGATTATATAGAGTACGTCTTTAAACCAAAATAGTTACTTATAATATTAATTCAACTTTGATTATACAGAGGTGCGTTTTTTAGCACTATATTTAAAAAGAAATTTGGGGTGACATCATGAATTATGCTACAATTAAGCCATTTGACGTGGCAAACGGTCCAGGAGTAAGAGTATCTTTGTTTGTAAGCGGTTGTACTCATCATTGCAAAGGATGCTTCAATGAAGTTGCTTGGGATTTTCATTACGGAGAGCCTTTTACAGAAGAGACTATTGAATATATTCTTACCTTATTAAAACCAGATTATATCGCTGGTTTATCTTTACTTGGTGGAGAACCGTTCGAACTTACAAATCAACTTGGGCTGCTACCGTTATTACGAAGAGTAAAGGAAATGTACCCTACGAAAACAATTTGGTGCTATAGTGGATATCTCTTAGATGCCGATATATTAGGTAAGATGGCTGTTAAGCATGAAGAGACCAAAGAGTTGTTATCTTACCTTGATGTATTAGTGGATGGTAAATTTATCGAAGAAAAGAAAAATATTAATCTTCGTTTTCGAGGTTCTGAGAATCAACGAATTATTTTGGTACAAGATTCGCTTCGGTCAGAAAAAATAATTTTATGGGATGGAGCTACGAATGAATAAAATTTGGAACGGATTACGGTATGGGAATAAAAAGACAAAGGGCTATATTCTTGCGACGATATTTTTGTTAGTATTCGGTAGTGTTAGTATCGGATTTACTATAGTGGAAAAATCTCCGTTGTGGGGGATGATTGCGACATTTTGCTTTCTTGTAGCATTTCTTTTTATTACATCACTTTCGTTTCAAAAAACAGGAAAACAAGTTTATAAGAAAACCCGTGAGGAGCTTGCTCTAACGGATACTCAATCCAAGGAACCAGTAGAGGAAGAGGAAGAAAATATCTACGAACAATATAATGAAGAAACTGTTAAGGGCATCTTTATAAAATATAAGGTGAATAAAGACCATAAGCCAATTATGATAGAGCTATGTCAAAGTGAAAAAATAAGACAATGCCCTGCTTATATTTGGTCAGATCGAGGATACTTAAATCTTTTATTATTTGAAGAAGAGACACGGAAGGTAACAATTCCTTTATCAAAGGTAACAAAAATAACCTACGAAAAGGGAGTGATTGCAAATCCACTTCTTGACTATCAAGGTTTTCAAAAACCTTCCTTTCTTCGTGTTGTTTTTTCCTCCTATCTTCCAACTCTTTATGAGGATTCCAGAGATGGAAGAAAAGTATATCGAAAGAATTTATATGTGTTATCACCAGATATTAAAGTAACGAATACTTCCATAAGAACGATAATGGATATGTTAAAATTAGACTTAAGCTATGAGGGAAGATTTGCTGATCCTAAGATGCACAATCCTTATTTTGAAGCCGCATATCTGCTTAGTATTATGTTAAGAGATGGCGTAATTACAGTTTCAGAATTTAAAGTAAGAATCAAAACGTTGTTACAACAGCTGTCAGAAGCTAATATAAGTAAGGATGAATTTTCTCTTTATATAAGGCAGATGGTGAATGCAAGACTAATTACAAAAGAATATGCAGAGTATTATCTCTCTTTACGAAAATAGATAAGTATGACTCTTACCATATAGAGTGAATGGCTTAGTATGATGATGCAGTTTTTTGGCAAGTGAGAAAAAACTAAGGAATACTAGGTGTGATATTAAGGGAGGATGAATTATTTTGGAAAGAATCAAACCGCAACCAGGGCAATTATACCAACATTTTAAAGGGATGCTTTATCAAATTATTACTGTTGCAAAACACTCCGAAACAGGGGAGGAGCTTGTGATTTATCAAGCACTTTACGGAGATTTCAAGACATATGCTAGACCTCTTTCTATGTTTCTTAGTGAGGTGGACCATGAGAAATATCCGAATGTAACGAAAGAATATCGTTTTACATTAATGTTAAGAGAAGAACTTAGCAGTGATAATGGACAGAGATGTAGTGATGATCTTATAAAAGATGCTAACTCAGGAATAGCAGATCATTCTAATAAGGATGTATTAGACCTAGGAGTAGAAGAGCATTCTAAAAAGGATGAATTAGACCTAGGAGTAGAAGACTATTCAAAAAAGGATGAATTAGACCTAGGAGTAGCAGATTATTCAAAAAAGGATGTATTAAACCTAGGAGTAGAAGAGCATTCTAAAAAGGATGAATTCCATCCAGAAGTAAACTATGACTTGATGGCATTTCTTGATGCGAAAGATTGTGAAGAGAAACTTGAAATCTTATATAGTATAAGAAAGAATATCGATGAACGTATGATGGGGAATATTGAAATTGCACTTGATTTGCCAGTGGGTGAAGGTACGATAGAAGAACGAATTGATTTAGTGAAAAATAATCTTCAAATGATGGCAAAGTATGAAAATCGACGTCTAAGGTAGTAAATCTTATGTATCAATTTGAGTCATAATAGAAGGAAAAAAACGCTGTAAAAAGAATATAATTTGACATAGTAAAAAGTCAAAAAAACAGTTTATTAATGCTAATGATAAATGAGATTAATAACGCTTATAAGCCTTGATTTTACTAGGAAAAATGCAATAATTATTATACAGAAACTATCGAAAAAATTACTGTCTTTTTGTACATTTAACCGAAATTTTGACTAGGCGCCTTAAAGTGTGAAAAATCCCTTGCCTTATTTTTGGGCTACGATATAATTAAATTGTGGCAACAAAAAATAGGTTGCTATAAACGCAGGGTAAGGTGTTTACACAAGGAGGATAATTTAACATGAAAAAGTTAGAACAACTTTATGAAGGTAAAGCCAAGAAAGTGTACAAAACCGACGTTGAGGATGTATTAATCGTTGATTACAAAGATGATGCAACCGCATTCAATGGTGAGAAGAGAGGAACTATTGTAGGTAAAGGCGTTATTAATAACAGAATGTCAAACTACATTATGAAACAGTTAGAAAAAGAAGGCGTGCCAACTCATTATATTGAAGAGTTAAGTGATAGAGAGACCGCCGTAAAAAAGGTTCAGATTGTTCCACTTGAAGTTATTATTCGTAACGTATCCGCAGGAAGTTTTGCGAAAAAGTTAGGAATAGAAGAAGGCAAAAAGTTATTATGTCCTACCTTGGAATTTTCATATAAAGACGATTCACTTGGAGATCCAATGATTAATTCTTCTTATGCAAAGGCACTTGGACTTGCAACCCAGGAAGAAATTGATACAATTTCCAAGTATGCACACAAAGTAAATGAAGTAATGATAAAGTATTTTGAAAGCATTGGCATTGAATTAATTGACTTCAAGATTGAATTTGGTAGATTCCATGATCAAATTATTCTTGCAGATGAGATATCTCCAGATACTTGTCGTTTATGGGATATTAAGACCCATGAAAAATTAGACAAGGATCGTTTTCGTAGAGATCTTGGTAATGTCGAGGATGCTTATCAGGAAGTATTTAAAAGACTTGGAATTGAATAATATTTTACAATGAAGTAAAAAGGGGTTGACGCAAAAAAAGCGACATCCCCTTTTGTTACTCATTTTCACGGCAATTACAGCAGTTATAGCATTAGAAAGGATATGGCGATGGTAGATAGAATCAATGAATTGATCTCGGATGAAATCCATGAAGAGTGCGGTGTGTTTGGCGTCTATGATATGGATGGTGTGGACGTAGCAGATTCAATTTATTACGGTCTTTTCGCATTGCAACATCGTGGACAGGAAAGCTGCGGTATTGCGGTTAGTGATACGTTAGGACCAAAGGGCAGGGTTTCCTCGATGAAGGGAATGGGACTGGTAAATGAAGTATTTACACCAGACGGCTTGGAGTCACTTCGTGGGGATATTGGAGTTGGCCATGTTCGCTACTCTACTGCGGGAGCAAGTAATATTGCAAATACTCAGCCGCTTGTATTAAACTATGTAAAAGGAACCTTGGCACTTGCTCATAATGGAAACATTGTGAATGCACCTGAGTTAAGAAAAGAACTGGAATATACTGGAGCAATTTTTCAAACCACGATTGATTCTGAAGTTATTGCATATCATATTGCAAGAGAGAGACTAAAAACAGCAAATGTTGAAGGTGCTGTGAAGAATGCAATGCTTAAAATAAAAGGTTCCTATTCCTTAATTGTAATGAGTCCACGAAAGTTAATCGGGGCAAGAGATCCGTTTGGATTTCGACCTCTTTGTATTGGACAGAGAGGCAATACGTATTTTCTTGCAAGTGAGAGTTGTGCACTGGATGCTGTGAATGCAACATTTATTCGCGATGTTTTACCAGGTGAGATTGTAACTATCACAAAAGAAGGAATATTATCGGATACTTCTATGTGCCAACCAAAGAAGGCGAAGTGTATTTTTGAATATATTTATTTTGCAAGACCAGATAGTAAGATAGATAAGATTAGTGTTTATAACAGTAGAATTATGGCAGGGCGTATCCTAGCGCAGGAACATCCTGTGGAGGCTGATTTAGTTGTTGGGGTTCCTGATTCAGGAAATGCAGCAGCAATGGGATTCGCTATGGAAACAGGAATTCCATATGGTATGGCATTTGTGAAAAACAGTTATGTCGGACGAACCTTTATTAAGCCAAAGCAAGCAATTCGTGAGTCTAGTGTGAGGATTAAATTAAATGTGCTCTCTGAAGCAGTAAAAGGGAAACGAGTTGTTATGATAGACGATTCGATTGTTCGTGGAACCACTTGTGCTAGGATTGTTGGGATGTTAAAAGCAGCTGGAGCAACAGAGGTTCACGTAAGGATTAGTTCTCCACCATTTTTATATCCTTGCTATTTTGGTACGGATGTACCATCGGATGATCAATTAATTGCGCATAATAATACAGTGGAACAGATTTGTAAGATTATTGATGCGGATTCGTTAGGGTATTTATCTGTAAATCGCCTTAGTGAATTAATTGATGGGGATTTAGGATATTGTGATGCATGTTTTACTGGACGCTATCCTATTGATCCTCCAACGGAGGATATTCGGGGTGAATATGAAGTGTAAAGATGTTTACTTTACTGTTTCATATAGAAGAATAATAAGTAACAGGTTTAAATTGTTATTTCTTATAAAATAACTAATTTATATTGAATGGAATATCATTTTCAGTAGTTTAAAAAACAAGAGATAGGAAAGGTTGGTTTACAATGAGTCAAGATAACTATGTAAGTCCATTGTCAGAACGTTATGCAAGTAAGGAGATGCAGTACATCTTTTCACCAGATATGAAATTTCGTACTTGGAGAAAACTTTGGATAGCATTAGCGGAAGCGGAACATGAGCTTGGGTTACCGGTGACAAAAGAACAAGTAGAAGAATTAAAGGCCCATGCAGAGGACATTAATTATGAGGTGGCGAAAGAAAGAGAACGTCTGGTTCGTCACGACGTAATGTCACATGTATATGCTTACGGTATCCAATGTCCAAATGCGAAAGGAATTATTCACCTTGGTGCTACTTCTTGTTATGTTGGTGATAATACCGATATTATTGTTATGACAGAAGGTTTAAAATTGGTTAAGAAAAAGCTCGTTTGCGTTATGGAGGAACTTTCTAAATTTGCTATGAAATACCGTGACCTTCCAACGCTTGCATTTACCCATTTTCAGCCAGCACAGCCAACAACCGTAGGTAAAAGAGCAACGTTATGGTTACAAGAATTGGTTCTTGATTTAGAAGATTTAGAACACGCCTTATCTTGTATGAAACTACTTGGTTCCAAAGGAACTACTGGAACTCAGGCTAGTTTCCTTGAATTATTTGATGGTGACCATGACAAGATTAAGAAATTAGATGCCTTAATTGCAAAGAAGATGGGATTTGAGGAATGTTACGCGGTTTCTGGTCAGACGTATTCTAGAAAGGTAGATACGAGAGTATTAAATGTACTTTCAGGAATTGCAGCAAGTGCACATAAGTTTAGTAATGATATTCGTTTGCTTCAGCATTTAAAGGAAATTGAGGAGCCATTTGAGAAGAATCAGATTGGATCTTCTGCTATGGCTTATAAGAGAAATCCTATGAGAAGTGAGCGTATAGCATCTCTTGCTCGTTATGTTATGATTGATGCATTAAATCCAGCAATTACCTCTGCTACGCAGTGGTTTGAAAGAACTTTAGACGATTCTGCAAATAAGCGTCTTAGTATACCAGAAGCGTTCCTTGCAATTGATGGTATCCTAGATTTATATATGAATGTCGTGGATGGATTGGTAGTTTATGAAAAGGTTATTGAAAAACGATTAATGTCAGAACTTCCTTTCATGGCAACGGAAAATATTATGATGGATGCTGTGAAAGCAGGTGGAGATCGTCAGGAGCTTCATGAAAGAATACGTACCCTTAGTATGGAAGCTGGTCGTAATGTGAAGGAACATGGATTAGAAAATAATCTCTTAGAATTAATTGCAGCTGATCCTGCATTTAATATGACGTTAGAAGACCTAAATAAGGTAATGGAACCATCAAGATATACTGGAAGAGCGAAAGAGCAGACAGAAGAGTTTATTGAGTTAGTAATTCGCCCAATCCTTTTAGAGAATAAAGAGTTACTTGGATTAAAGGCTGAAATTAACGTATAAATCTATCAAGCATTATGTTATAAGCAATTGTTATAATAAAAATTAAATTGTGCAAAATTACCTAATTTTATATTGAATAGAATGAATTAGTCATAAACCACCCAGTAGCTGAATATAATAAGCTATTGGGTGGTGATTTTTTTATGCAAATAAAGATTTTTACAAATGATGCACTTCAAAAAGAGGTGCAGGATTATTCACGGTGGGAAACACTCAATGGGGATTATGTAGTGATATCAACCGTTGGCAATACTTATATTGAACGCTGCCTCGATATGCTGGCTCAGTTTTCAGAAAAGTATCCAAGTCATCCCAATTTTGATATTTGGCAACGGTATATTCAACAATTTGAGGAGGAGTTATTATCTAGAAAGATAAGATTTGTTAGCACCTTAAGTGCTACATAGGATACGTTAGTACTGATATAGCAGGAAGGTTGTGGGGGAACCATTCCTGCGTTCAGATGGATGTAGTATTTATTAAATCGTTTAACGAAATTTCGAAACGGAGGTCATCATTGGCAGTCCGTTTTTTATTATACTTGCATCTGGAGTTTTGTTTCCCTTGACGACGTTGTTCTTTTGCGATATGGCGTTCAAATAGCATCTGATTTATATTATCATTTGTAAAAATCGTTCCACTTGGATGAATTGCTTTTGCATTCTTACCAAGTGCCATTGCTGCAACACCATAATCCTGTGTAATCACAATGTCGTTCGGATTCGTTTGATTTAATAACGCAAAATCAACAGCATCCGGTGCTTTACTTACTGTTATTACTTTACTATACTCTGAATATAACTCATGACTAGTATCAATAAACATGATAACCTCAATATTATGTTTCTTTGCTATGCGTTCGATGATTCCCTTTACTGGGCATGCATCCGCATCCACTACAATTTTCATGGCACCTCCAAATTAGAATTTTAATTAATATTATTATCTCCCAACTCAACAAACAGCTCTTAGCTGGAAGTGAAAAATAAATTCCCTTTTAACCTTTCCTACAATATAGTATAATATACGAAGATTGTGTAGACAACATGAGTAATATTTTTTTTATTTTGAAATAAAACATAGCATTGGTATGGCGTAAGGAGGTAGCGATGAGTGAGATGGAACTTGAGTATCAAAAACTCGTTAAAGGTCAAAGGAATTTTTTTCGTACAGGAAAGACAAAACAAGTGGATTTTCGAATTCAAGCGCTAAGGAAACTTCAGTCTGAGATAAAAAAGCGAGAAGTAGAAATTATGGAGGCTTTAAAAACAGACCTAAACAAATCAAGGTTTGAATCCTATATGACGGAAATTGGTATGGTGCTTGATGAAATTCGTCATTGTATCGCAAATGTTAAAAAATGGGCGAAACCCAAAAGCGTAAGAACGCCCCTTGCACAATTTCCATCAAAAAGCTTTATTATACCGGAACCATATGGCGTTGCCCTTATCATGTCTCCTTGGAATTATCCATTTCAGTTATGTATAGAACCACTCATTGGTGCCATTGCAGCAGGTAATTGTGCAGTGTTAAAGCCATCAGCCTATGCGGCAGAAACTTCGAAAGTTATTAGTAGATTAATCAGTACTTGTTTTCCAAAAGAGTACATCACTGTAATTGAAGGTGGTAGAAAAGAGAACCAAGGGTTATTGGCTACGGAGTTTGATTACATCTTTTTTACCGGTGGAGTTGAAGTTGGTAAACTTGTAATGGAGGCAGCAGCGAAATTCTTAACTCCTGTGTCATTGGAGCTTGGAGGGAAAAGTCCTTGTATCATTGAAAAATCAGCAGATATCAATTTAGCAGCTAAACGTATTGCTTTTGGAAAATATCTCAATGCAGGACAGACTTGTGTTGCGCCTGACTATGTTTTTGTTCAAAAAGATGTAGAAGAAGAATTTCTTAAAAAACTGGGTGTGTGGATCAATAGATTTTTTGGAGACGAACCGCTAAAGAATGAGAATCTTCCGAAGATAATTAATGAACATCACTATCATAGATTATGTTCTCTCCTTGAAGGAGAAGAGATTGTCATTGGGGGAAAGGGACAGGATATCACTAGAAAGATAGAACCAACGGTACTTAAGAATGTATCGACGGATTCTAATATAATGAAAGAAGAGATATTTGGACCGATTCTACCAGTTCTAAGCTTTCAAAAAATAGAAGAAGTGCTCGAGTATGTCACTGCACATCCGAAGCCATTAGCATGTTATTTATTTACAACAAATGGTCTGGTAGAAAAGAAAGTGTTAAAACAGATATCCTTTGGTGGTGGATGTATTAATGATACCATCATTCACTTAGCAACACCTTATATGGGATTTGGAGGAGTTGGTGCTAGTGGTATGGGAAGCTATCATGGAATAGAAAGTTTTCGTACTTTTAGTCATAATAAGAGTATTGTAAAAAAAGCAAATTGGCTTGATCTTCCGATGAGATATCATCCATATACAGAGAAAAATCTAAAGATGATTCGTAAATTCTTAAAATAAGGAGTGATCCTATGGCAAATGCCAATCTGGAATACTATAAAATATTTTACTATGTAGCCAAAGAGGGAAGTATTTCTTTGGCTGCCAAACGGGTATGTATTTCACAACCAGCGGTTAGTCAGGCAATAAAGCAATTGGAAAATGTTCTTAACTGTCAACTCTTTGTTAGGGTAGCGAAAGGAATGCGTTTAACTAAGGAGGGAGAAGTTTTGTATCAGTGTGTCAAACAGGGATATGAACTTATCCTAAAAGGAGAAGAACGTTTAGGAAGAATGCTAAATCTAGAGTCTGGCGAAATTAGAATTGGTGCTTCTGATATGACATTGCAGTACTATTTATTACCGTATCTAGAAGAATTTCATATACAGTACCCTAACATTAAAGTGATAGTTACCAACGGTCCAACTCCAGAAACACTTGTCCTTCTAAAGGAGGGGCAAATTGATTTTGGGATTGTAAGTGAACCTTTTTCTCTAACAGAAGATTATAGTACATTTAAAGTAAAAGAAATCAAAGATATCTTTGTAGCAGGAAAACGATTTGATTATCTTCGTGATCAAAGGATAGATTATGAAGAACTAGTGAACCTCCCTGTGATATGCTTAGAGCATGGTACTAGTACAAGACGATATGTAGATGAGTATTTAAATACACATGGTGTTGTGTTATCTCCAGAGTTCGAACTAGCAACTAGTGATATGATAGTACAGTTTGCAAAAAGAAGCCTCGGAATTGGATTGGTTGTGGAGGATTTTGCATTAGAACTTCTGGAACAAGGAGAGCTTTTTGAAGTGAAGCTTAAAAATGAGATTCCAGGCAGGCACTTTTGTGTTGTTGAAAATCAAAGATATGCACTCTCTACAGCGGCAAGGAAGCTTCTTGCATTACTAAAAGAAAGTCAGTATAATAAAATATAGCATATACCAATGACAAATATAGATTTTAATACAGGTTGTAATTTACCATTGTTTTGGGCAAGCTAGGTTGAAGAAATGAAATACTTAGTATTGAAATTAATTCTTTCTATAGATTTTATGTATTCAACGAAGATGCGCTTATATGCACAGGTATAATAGAGAATAAAAAAAGAACAACAGAAAGGATAAGAATATGAAAGAGAGTAAAAACGTAGAAAATCTAAAAAACAAAGAATCCAACAAGAACGCTTGGTTAAAGTATACGGATGCAGAGTTAAAAAAAGTTGAGAAACTATGTGAAGGCTATAAAGAATTTATTTCTGATTGCAAAACAGAGCGTGAATGTGCACTTGAAGTAATTCGTCAAGCTGAAAAAGAGGGTTATAAGGATCTTATGACCTTAACAAAAGTAAAACCTGGTGATAAGGTTTATTTTAATAACATGGATAAAGCGGTTGCATTATTCTTAGTTGGTAGCGAACCTTTAGAAAAAGGTATGAAATTACTTGGGGCTCATCTCGATTCTCCACGTATTGACTTAAAGCAAGTTCCTTTGTACGAAGATACAGAGATGGCATTATTTGATACTCATTACTATGGTGGTATTAAGAAATATCAGTGGGTAACTTTACCACTAGCAATCCATGGTGTTGTTGTTAAAAAAGATGGAACAAAAGTTAACATTGTAATCGGTGAAAAAGACAGTGATCCAGTGGTTGGAATTACCGATTTATTAGTTCATTTATCTGCTGAGCAGATGGAAAAGAAGGCAGCTAAGGTAGTAGAGGGAGAAGACTTAAACGTTCTTATCGGAAGCCAACCATTAAAGGGAGAAGATAAGGAAGCTGTGAAAGGTAATATTCTCAAACTATTAAAAGATTTTTATGACATTGAAGAGGCTGATTTCTTATCCGCTGAGTTAGAGGTTGTACCTGCTGGTAAAGCGCGAGATTTTGGTATTGACCGAAGCATGGTAATGGGATATGGACAAGACGATAGAGTGTGTTCTTATACTTCAATGAAAGCTTTGTTTGCACTTGATAAGATTGACCGTACTGCGGTTTGCTTATTAGTGGATAAAGAAGAGGTTGGTAGTATCGGTGCAACTGGTATGCATTCCAAATTCTTTGAAAATGCAGTTGCTGAATTAATGGATAAAATGGGGGATTACTCTGAACTTAAATTAAGAAGAGCATTCCAGAATTCCCATATGCTATCTTCTGATGTAAGTGCAGCATTTGATCCAAACTATCCAGCAGTGATGGAAAAGAAAAACTCTGCTTATTTTGGTAGAGGTATCGTATTTAACAAATACACAGGTGCTAGAGGAAAATCCGGATGTAATGATGCAAATCCAGAGTTTATTGCAACAATACGTGCAGCGATGGAAAAACATGATGTTAACTTCCAAACTGCAGAACTTGGAAAAGTAGATCAAGGTGGCGGCGGAACAATCGCTTATATTATGGCTCAGTATAACATGGAAGTAATTGATAGTGGTGTTGCGGTATTAAATATGCATGCTCCATGGGAAATTACAAGTAAAGCAGATATCTATGAGGCAATGAGAGGATATGAAGCATTTCTTCGTGAGATGTAAGTTTGAAAGAACGGAGTTCTTTCAAACAGAAGTTGGTGCCTGCGTGATCCTCGGCACCAACTTC
>JAEWHR010000051.1 GCA_023387655.1 Bacillota bacterium | reverse complement strand
ATACAAAAGTGCATTTGACTTTTGTAAATGGAAGATTGAACTAGCATTAGAATACGCATAGGAGCTTTTTAATGTACTGTTGTTAGGTGAATGATTCAATAAATTTAATAAGTTATAACATCCGACCGACTTCTTACTAAACTGTAAGAAGTCGGTAAGGTATTTCTATACACTTATTTACTGTTTTATACGAAAATGTCAATGAAGCTTATATGATTTATTAATACCAGGAGGATTTTTTATGAAAGAAATACTAAAAATTGAGCGCATCGAAAAGTATTATGGAAATAAAACTAATATAACGAAAGCGATTGATGATATTAGCTTTTCAGTATATGAGGGCGAATTTATTGGAGTAATGGGTACTTCGGGTTCTGGTAAAACCACGATGCTAAATGTAATTTCTACCATAGATACAGTCAGCGCAGGACATATATATTTGGACGGGAATGATATTACAGAGATTAATGAACGTAAATTAGCTGCATTTCGTAGAAAAAATTTAGGATTCGTATTTCAGGAATTCAATTTATTAGATACTTTGACCTTAGAAGAAAATATTTCATATGCGTTAACAATTAATAAAACGCCAACCAGTAAAATTCCAGGGAAAGTAGAACATATTGCGAAGAGACTCGGAATCAACGATATTATGCATAAATACCCAAGTGAAGTTTCTGGAGGACAAAAGCAAAGGTGTGCCTGCGCAAGAGCTATTATAAATAATCCAAAGCTTATACTTGCAGATGAACCAACAGGAGCGTTAGACTCTAAATCTGCTCAGATGTTAATGGAAACTTTAATTAGTATGAATGAAGATCTAAAGGCTACGATTCTAATGGTCACTCATGATGCATTTTCAGCAAGTTATGCGAAGCGAATCTTGTTTTTAAAAGACGGAAAAATCTTTAATGAAATAGTAAAAGGCAATAAAACAAGAAAAGAATTCTTTAGTGAAATTCTTGATGTTTTAACCTTGCTTGGAGGTGACTTAAGAGATGTACGTTAAATTAGCACTTCGCAATGCAAAAAAGTCGGTGAAAGATTATTTAATTTATGTTGTTACGTTAACCTTGTGCGTGGGATTGTTTTATTCCTTTATGTCAATATGCAGTAAGTTTTACGTTAGTACACTTCCAGTAGAATATGATTTAGGGGCGCTTCAGAAAATTATGCGATATCCCGTTATAGCGACTACTGCATTGCTTATATTTTTAGTAATGTATGTGAATAACTATATGCTAAAAAGGAGACAAAAGGAATTTGCAATTCAAACGCTACTTGGTATGGAACAAAAGAATGTGGCACGTTTGTTTTTTGCTGAAACATTACTTATGGGATTGATATCAATTGTAATAGGAATTATACTGGGGGCTTTTTTTTCTCAGATCCTTAGCTCTATGGTTATGAACTTTTTTAAAGAAGAGTATCAAATGTATTTTTCATTATTTCCTGATACAATGCTAATTACTATTTTATTTTTCTGTTTTGCGTTTATATTTATTGGAAGTTTTAATATAAAAAAGATACGTAAAATGAAGATCATTGATATGTTTCGTTCTGAAAAAGAATTAAACAGTGATATGAAAAAAGAGTTCTTAATGCCAGTTATGGTTATTGTGATGACTTTGATTTCATTATATAACATATATTCTGGGATGGGAACATTCGATCATTTTTTTAATCGTGTAACTAATAATTTTTTGGGAAAGATTACGATCTATGCTAATATAATTCTCCCCTTCGTATTTGTATTAGCGGTAGTAGGATATATGTTATTTTGTATAATGAAACGAAAGTTTCTATCCCTTTCTCATTTCACTATTCTTTTGTTAGGAATTACAGTGTCTATTATTATTTTTTCATTACTAGCAGTTAGCGTATTTGCGGATATAGATAGATCCATTATGAATAAGTACTTTATATATGCTTGTGTATATCTTGTGTTTTTCATGTTTACATTTTTCTATTCACTATCTTCTATGATACAAATATTTATGGAAAAATCAATAAAATGGAAATATAAGGGGAATCTACTTTTTTTGCTTGGTCAGATAAATGCAAGATTACAAAACAATTCACGTACCATGTCAGTATTAGCTGGTACAATATTGCTTGCTATGACAGCTTTTATTATTGATCCTATCCTATCTGGTTGGGCAATGGGATATTTAGATAAGAGGGCAGTATATGATATTCAGATTGATTCAGTGTATAATTCAAAATCAACACGAGATACGTTACCAACCGGTGATTTCTCTTATGTGGAAGATGTTTTACGCGAATTAAATATTAAGCTTTCGGATGCGTTTACTGCCTCGATATATTTTATGGATCCAGGGGATTTTGTAGAGGGTAGTACGGATGATCCAATGATGGCTATGTCATTATCCGATTATAATCATCTACGTACAATGGCTGGCTATGATGAAATACAGTTAGCTCACGATGAATTTACAATACAATGGCATTATTCGGTAGATCCTATATTTATGGAAAACTATTTGAAGGAATATAAGACAATCACCGTAGATGGTACTACCTTAAAACAATCTGAAAACATGCGTTACATGGAGGAGCTTGGTGAGGTCATATATTCCTTTACCACGAATGGAGTTGTAATTATCAACGATTCGCTATGTGATAATTTATTAATGGGAAAAAGCAATTACTATGGTAAAATATCTAAAAAGCAATCCTATGAAGAGGCAAATGATTTGTATGAAAGCATAATGTTAAGGATACAAGAGGTAAATGAAAATAATAACTTCCATACCTCTCTTCGTATGCGTACATTGCAAAGAAATGACGGAATATCAGCTGCATTAATAATGAAACTTCTATTAAACTATGGGGGAATTGTATTATTAGTTATTAGCTTTACCATGCTTTCCTTACAGCAATTGACAGACTCATCAGATTTTAAGCATAGGTTTCATATCATTAGAAAAATGGGAGTGTCGAATTCTTCTATTAATAAAATTATTTATAGTCAGATGAGTATTTGGTTTGGATTACCAATTTTATTAGCAGGGATTGCTGCTTTTATTTCAGGTCAGTTTTATATACAAAGTACTAAGGAGGTCATTCGCTGGTATATCGGTATGGAGGACTTATATCTATCATTATATAAAATGCTAATTACAATTGTAGTACTATTCGCATGCTATTTTTTAAGTACCTGGATACTTTTTAAGAAGAATATTGGTATTGATTGATAGCATTCTAAAAAATATCACCTACTTAAAAAAAAGATCCATTTCTAAGGAAATATCATAATAAGAAACGTAAAAACCCAAAATGCAATAAAAGGAGTTAGGGCTCCCTTATTGCATTTTGGTCATTTACATGAATAATTCAGGGAAATTTAAGAATTTAAAGCTTGAAATATATAAATATGAATTATAAAATTAAATTATACATATTGGAAGAAAAACCAAATTTTTATTAAGTCGATATTATTACAATTAAAGAGAAATGACCTGCAGATAGTTAGATGTATTTACGTACTAAGGAGGTAGCAACAAATGAATGAAGAAAAAGTTAATAGCAATACTCCTGATATTGAAACAGAACGTTTAGTTCTGCGTAAGTTTACTATGGTGGATACAGAATCCTTATTTGCAATCCTAAAGGACAAAGAGGTGAATACCTTTCTTCCATGGTTTCCATTTGAAACAATCACTGAAACAGAAAAACATCTACAAGAATATTATCTAAAGTCGTACACTCATCCAATGGGATACCGATATGCCATTTGCTTGAAATCAGATAATCTACCAATTGGATATATACATGTAAGCACAGATGAAAGTCATGATTTTGGATATGGTTTAAGAAAAGAATTTTGGCATAGAGGTATTGTTACGGAAGCTTGTACCGCAACGATCGAACAACTTAGAAAAGATGGATTTTCTTATATGACTGCAACACATGATGTGAATAATCCCCGAAGTGGTGCTGTTATGAAAAAGCTTGGTATGACCTATCGGTATTCTTATGAGGAGCAATGGCAACCAAAAGATATTCTAGTTACATTTCGAATGTATCAATTAAATTTTGATGGGACAAACGGAGGTACTTATAATAAATATTGGGAGAAGTATCCTGTCCATTTTATAGAAGAGAATATTTAGCATCGAAGGAGGTTACAATGAACGAGGACATAAGTAGTTATATAAATGGTTTTGATATAGAAACAAAACATCGTTTTTATGAGCTATATGATTTAATTGAAGAATGTGCACCAAAAGGTTACTATGAAAAATTATGGGCTAAGATTCCCACTGTTTATTACGAGGAACAATTTATACGCCTTATACCTTTCAAGGATCATATTAATGTAGAAGCAAAAGCAGTTTTATTATTTAAAGATTCATTAGTAGGTTATAACATAACTCCAAAGGGGATGCTACAAATCTATCATAGCCAACCAATACCTTACGAAGTTTTGAAAAAAATATTTGTAGAAAGTTTTACATAAAGAAAAAGCGGTATGACTTTTTGTGTTATACCGCTTTCTTTTGCCTTTGTATACAGTTCACGCTTACTCTAAATCATCAAAATCAAATACTGCAGCTTTTGTATAATTCGTTACTTTCGCCTCAAAAAAGTCAGTCTTTGTACTATTAATGTTAGAAAATGACTCAATCCATTCCATCGGATGTTTCGTAATTTCTGGATAAAGTACGGTAAGACCTATTGCCTTTAATCTTTGATTGGATAAATACTTAATATATTGGTCGATTAATTCATTATTAATACCAAGTATCTGATTATTCGTAACATATTGTCCCCAAGCAATCTCGTGCTCAACACCAGTTTTCATCATCTCACGTAATTCTTCCTCTAAATCTTGCGTAAATAGTTCCTTCTGCTCAAGACGTAGCTCTTTCAAAATATTTTGGAACAGAACTAAATGTGTGATTTCATCCCGATTTATATATTTAAAAATTGTACTGGTAGCTGTCATCTTTCCTTGTCTAGCAAGGGTATAGAAGAAACTAAATCCAGAATAAAAATAAATACCCTCAAGAATATAGTTTGCAAATACCACTCGTACAAAATTTTCATCACTAGGTTCATCACTAAAACTTTGATAAATATTAGCAATAAATTTGTTACGTTCCAAAAGGTATTTATCTTCTCTCCATATATCATAGATTCGATCTCTTGTCACTGGATTTGTTACAGTATCTAAGATATAGGAGTAACTTTGTGCATGAATTTCTTCTTGAAATGCCTGCACATTTAACAAAGAGGATACTTCTGGAGCTGTAATATACCTCGATATGTTTGGTAGATTTTCACTTTGAATAGAGTCTAGGAAATTAAGAAATGCGATGATTTTATCGAAGGCATTTCGTTCTCCATCCGTTAAATAAGGAAATTGTTTTACATCCTCTTGTAGCGATATTTCTTCTGGAATCCAGAAATTATTTAGCATCGTACGATAAATAAGGCGTGCCCAGTCGTATTTAATTCGATTCCACTCTCTTAGATTTGTTGTATTTCCCTTAATTAAGCAATCAGTACCACGATCTCCAAACTCATTGAATATTTTCTTTTTCTCCATGACTTTCCTCCCCTTTAACTAGAACAGCTTGTACATTCATCCATCTCAAGCGACTGGTTTCTAACATAGTATATCGTCTTTAGTCCCTTTCTCCAAGCTTCCATGTATAAATTTAATATATCAATTGCTTTGTATTCCGGTGTGATATATAAGTTAAACGACTGAGACTGATCAATATGCCTTTGACGTATACCACAAGCACGTATACTAAATTGTTGATCAATTGTATGTGCTTCTTTATATAACCAAAAATTCGATGCATTTAAATCCGGAGCAGTTTTAGGAATAAAACTCCCCTTCTTTTCTTCAATAAAATATCTCTTAAAGATAGGATCAATACCCGCTGAGGTATTCGCAATGTTTGATGTGCTTCCGGTTGGTGCAACTGCTGTTATATAACCATTTCTCATACCATACTTCGCTACCTCTTCTTTCAATGCTAACCAACGATCACTGGTATAACCTCTGCGTTTAAAATACTCTCCTGTTTCCCACTCAGAACCATGAAAAGCATCATATCTTCCCTTTTCCTTTGCAAGTTCCATCGAAGCTTTAATCGCTTGGTATGCGATTTCTTCAAATAATTCATCTGCTTCTTCTAGATGTTTCTGTGTCTCCCATCCAATACCATGATTTACAAGATAGTGATGATATCCGCTTGTCCCAAGTCCGATCGCACGGTACTTATCACTGGTAATCCGAGCTTCTGCTACTGGTGTCTGATTGAGTGTAATCACATTATCAAGCATACGAATCTGTAACGGAATATTAACTGCCAAATCTTTCTTCTCAATCCTACCAAGGCTGATAGAATTTAGATTACAAGTTACCATATCCCCAGGCTTAATCTTCGTAATAATCACCTTATCACCGGACTCCTCCTGAATTACTTCTTCGACTAGCTCACTCTCGCTCATATTTTGAGCTATCTCCTGACATAGATTCGAAGAATAAATTATTCCAGCATGCTTATTCGGATTTGCTTGGTTCACTGTATCACGAAAGAAAATAAATGGTGTTCCAGTCTCAACCGCACTCTTCATAATTCGTTTCATTACTTCAAGTGCAGGAACCGTAACTCTTGGTAGCTCATTGCATTCTTCACAAGCAAGATACCGCTTTGTAAACTCTTTTTCTTCCACTTCATCATAGCTATCCTCTAAAGAAAATCCCATTACCTTTTTCACCAAATATGGATCAAATAAAGACCACTGTTCTCGTCGTTCTAGTCGCTCCATAAATAAATTAGGTACGCTAAGAGATGTAAAGATGTCATGGGCCTTTCTGCGATCATCTCCATTGTTTGTTTTAAGGTCTAGAAAGTCGTACAGGTCAGCATGCCAGATGTCTAACGTTATGGTAGCTCCTCCCTTTCTTCTTCCCAGCTGATCTACTGCAATTGCAGTATCATTATAGAGACGTATCCAAGGAATCACACCACCAGATGCATTCTTATTTCCACGGATTTCACTGTTCAGTGCACGAATTTTACCTACATAGATACCAAGTGCCCCTCCATGTTTACTCACACTGGAAAACTTCTGATTCACATCGTAGATCGACCACAAATTATCTCCTACCACTGAGATAAAACAGCTACTTAACTGATAAAAAGGAGTTCCTGCATTTGCAAGCGTAGGTGTTGCAACCGTCATCTGAAGACTACTAAGTAAGTCGTAGAACTTCTTCGCATACTCCATACGCTTTGACTTCTCTTCCGGAATAGCTAGGTGCATCGCAATTGTCATAAATCTCTCTTGTGGAAGTTCAAGTACTTCCTTCTGATTTCCCTTAACAAGATAACGATCGGATAATAGCTTCACACCTTCATAATTGAACAAATAATCACGTTCTGGCTTAATATATTCACCTAATTCTTTTATCTCTAACTGAGAATACTCATCCGTCAGATATGCACCATAATATTCTTTTTCTACTAAAGAATTCACAAGCTCTAAAAAATCCCCATAACCAAAGTGCTTATAATGGCGTTCTATTGCTGCCTCTTTGTATAAATCAAATACAAACAATCTCGCTGCAACATACTGCCAATTCGTATGTGTTTCACGCATGATATTACCAAACTCATCTTTCCTCGTATGGATTACTTTTTCAATCGCCGTTTGTATTAACATCTTTTGAATTTCTTTCGTACTCATTCCGTCTACAAACTGAATTCTCGCATCCAGTTCCAGTTCAATTGGATCACACCCTTCCAAACCCTCACAAGCAAAAGCAATCATTCTCTTCGTCTTTTCGACACATAAGGGTTCATAGGTTTGATTCCGTTTTTTAATCATAATATCCATAGTTATCTTCACCCAATTCTTTTTTTTGATTACAACATATAGTGTTCTAGTTAGAAATAAGATTAAAATTAATACCATATAATGTTATAGTAATAATTATCGTTATTAATTATATATTATATCTTTGCAATAAAATAATCAAGTGTG
>JAEWHR010000041.1 GCA_023387655.1 Bacillota bacterium | reverse complement strand
GTTGTATCCCCTGCTCTGATAAATCCCAATCAGTCCAAGAACCAACCATACCATTAGTATGATGAATAGACTGTGTGTGTTGAATAGTTATGATATTTTTCATTTATTTATCCCCCATTGCTCTTTAAATTCTTAAATACATTTTCTCGCTAAATTATTATTTATTAGGCATTAAACAAATAACTTTTATGTCGTAATTTGTAACTATTACGAACCATTATATAGTAATATAATCTATTACGTATGAGACACAGTGCGTTATATTGTAACAATTTGTTCTTTTGTATATTTTTTACCGTTATCATCTTCCCATGTAGTAGCAAGAGGGAATTTACTAGGCATATCAGAATAAACTATGACATGCTCTATCCTTTCATATTTGATATATATCAGGTATAGTGCATCCGAAGCTTGTGACTGCAACGAGTTCATTTCCGCAGCAATATCCTTGCTCATAAAACACCTCACAAAATAAATACAAATACCTTACTGTTGGGGACGTTTGCAAACCAACTTTATGCTAATGAATGCGTATCAGTAGATGAAGTTTTATATTTAGTCAACCATTAAGAACCACTTAAAGCCGAATTTATCTTTTAATTCACTCATGCAGGTTGCAAAGTCTGGCTTATGGGGTGCTTCTATTACTGTTCCATCTTCTTTTAATATATCAAATACTCTTTCGACTTCTTCAACTGTGTCAAATACCACAGCAAGAAACAATGAATCTACTTGAATTTTCTCTTGTTCTGTTCCACCATCGGACAGCCTAATCCTCTGTTTGCCAATTCGAGCCTCTGTGTGATATATAAGGTTTGTTTGCTCATCTTTTCCCTGCCAATCAATTTCTAAATTAAAGGCTTTTTTCAATCGCCTCTTCACAACGACCTCCACAATGCAATGTCGGTATAAAAATCAAAGTCTTCACCTCCAAAATAAATAAATTCCATTCACAATCACCACCAATTGTGACAGACATATAAAGATTATACCACAATTTTACATTTACATAAACGTTTGAAGAACTGAAAATAAAAATCATTTTTATTCTATTTCAAATATTTCATAATAATCATCTTGTCTAACAATAACATAATCAGGTACATGAAAATCTACGGATTGACTAAAATAATTAAGAGATATTTCTATATTAACCCGTAATTTTCTTATAATGTGTTCATATAAATTACCAAATAAACGACCATAAATGAGAAAAGGTATAAAGTTGTCAATTATACTTTTTCTGTTAATATAACTCTCTATATCAAAAATCGAAAACGGGCATCTACTCATTTTATTATGCGTATAATAATGATAAATTATGGAGTTGTTAATCCCTTCGTATAAATCTCTGGCATTTGTTACTATATATGCCAAAAAGACAGCAGAGGCAGATTTTATGTAATCTTCATTATCAATATTGTAATAAAATTGATTTCGTTGCATGTTAGAAATGGATTTTTGAAGTATATCCTTATCAATATTCTTGATTAATTCTTCTATAATTATTGCTATAAACCAGTTTTCTAGATTACTTCTGTAAAATATCTGACATTTTGAATTAAACCAATCCGCACTTTTTATTAATAGCTCATTATATTTTAAATCACAGATTTTCGTTTCAATGTGATATATCGGCTTAAATTCTATATTGCTAATATTTTTTCTTAGGCAATCTATTAATTTGAAAGTATTTTTTTTATTGTTTTTACGGTTTCTGACGGTTCTGTGGATGGATTAAAAAAAATAATCTTCTGAACTGGGGGAACATCAATCTTAATAATATCCGGTGTAATCTGCCATATTCCATCAATCAATTCTTTTGAAGGTAGTATCTCGATATATCGCTCAGCAGGCTGCTTCTCTTTCGCCTGCATAGTGCTATATGCCTCTGTCGGAGCAAAATCGATAGAATATGAAACAGCTTTATCTTTATATCTTAAACTTAATAATTGCTCGTCATGAAATGGGCAACTATATAGCCTGAATCAATAATTGATTGATTCCACTCCTCTTTTGTTGGAAAAAATAGATTTTCTCCATCAGATCCGAATCGTCTAAAACAATTTTCAATAGTACTAGTTACATACATCATTGGTATCTCAAATTTAGGTAGCTTATTAATTTCAATAAAACATTCAAATAATATACCCGCATCACTTGCAATCCTTCTTCCGACTTCAAATGCTTCAGGAAAAAAATACTTAGTGAAACTCTATCCAGAATTATCTGGATATTCTGAATAATCATAACTCGCCATACAGACTTGTAAGTCGATTAAGTTCTGAATTCCTTTAAATTGGTGTTCTATAAGATAATTAATTATTGTATTTTTTAATTCAGTAACTGTTCTCTTAGAATTAGCAAAAGCATGACCAATATCTGTAAGCATTTCTATATATAGAAATTTTTCACTTACTTTATGTGCTGTTACGCCAGGATTTCTATTATCTATCCACCTAATAATTTCATTACTTAATTTATTAATAGAATTTGATTGTATAAAATAATAACCGGTATATGTGGGATGACTTTTATATAATAATCCATAACTCCTCTTCTTCCCGCTGCAGTAAAACAAAGATAGCGCTACCTCAAGCAAAAGAGTATTACCCTTGTGTATCGTACATGGAAACATATGAAGGTCAAATTAAGTAATAGGACATACCGGAAAGTATATTTTATCCCCATTTAATATCTAATGTTATAGCTTACCATATCATTATCCGTAATTTTAGTCGCTGATATTAAGATAACAAAAAAAGAGCCTATGTTTATAAAATATCATAAACTCTTTTACACTCGTTTGGCAGCAGGACCAATTTATTGTTTGTAACCCACCAAATTGCCCAAATATATACGCACTTGTTATACATATATATAGTTCCAACGGATGCGACAAAATCCCTATATGGGCATTTTACGCCGTTGTCTAGGATTAGTTTTTTATCAAATATTTTTAGTCTTGGCAATATTGAAAGTCTTGCTATTAAGATTTAACCATACACCTAATCAAAACTTGTAATATCCATATCTTCCATCATTTGGTTTGTATCATAATCGATACTTATTTTAGTTATTTTTTCTGTATTCTTGTCATATATTATAGCGAGAGTATATGTGTCATATACTATTTCATACCACATTGTTTCTTCAGTATTATATTTACCGTCTCCTAAATCGCCATACTTTTCCTTGATTTTTTCCTTAGAATCTCCTACACGCACATCTCTTGAAGTTGGATTTTGTTCCAAGTCAATATACACAATTCTGCCAGAACCATCATTTTTATTAATAACATATTCAATCTTAATCTCTTCCTCATCTTCATTCGGATAATGCAGTTTATTCCATTGATATGGTTGATCATTTATGATAGAAGAGGCTTTATATTGAATATTATCACCTTCTAATAAATTCAAATTTAAAACTTTATCGATCTCTTTTAAGGAAATGTTTGAATTTAATAGCAATCCTTGATACATTACATCAAAATCAGTCAACGAAATAGGTGCTATCTCATCCAAAGTTTTAGTGGGTTCACTAAGCGTTTGACTTGGAATTATCGTTGTAGGCAGTATTTCTTGTTGATTCATTGCTCCTTTATTACATGCCGACATGCATAGAATAACTAAAATATATAAAAAAAATAATCGTTTCTTCATATAAACTCACTTTCCTTCATTCTTAGTAAAAGTGTGAATATAAACATGTGACGGATATCATTTCAATTATAGATAAATACCGAAATGAGAACTAACTATTCATTGATATAATAATTCCTTAGGTCTTACTTTGTTGATATCCAGTCACAGTTTATAGTTGCGTTTTTTTACATAATCAATTTATACTTACAATTAAACACGTTATCTGCTGTGGTATAGATGTACACAAGAAATACGTTGTTGCTACCCACCGCCGACTATTGTGACGTAACAAACTTTGTTTAATTTCTCCACTTTTAATTCTGACCTCAGACCTTAAAGCCTGGTTATAGAAAAACAATTGTATCGTGGTTTGTATAGCTTCTACCTAAAGTACTGGATTCCTATCTACAACATGAGGAGTATAACGCGCGTAAAGATGTCTCGGAATATTCTCGTATTCAAAGTGTTCGATAATAAATCCAGTTGTTTAATTACTGATTACTATTATGCACTGTAATATGAAATCCACCATTTTCTGCGATAAATGTTATTTTATTTGCATCTTCTAATTTCTGAAGCTCCGCTCGCAATCCAGCTTGGTTACTTAATCCATTATATGTAATATCAAATGTATTATTATTTTTATACGTAGCTGAATCATAGCAGTGTTTACTAACTTTTGTAGTTCCTACTTCTACAATCTTCTTTGCCATTGCAGTTTGAATCTGAGCATCGGTATAACCACCTGTTGTTGTCATTTGAGTCCAAACATCAGTAACTATGAGGATCCTTTTTCCCTTTAAATTTTTCTAAAACAATTTTGTGTTTTTCTTCTTAGACTATATCATTTCCACCAATGTACATCCAAACAAGCTCCCCCATTATTGATTCAGGGAAATTCATGGTGGATATAGTACCAATATACCCTTCCTTTATAATTTTTTCTGCTATTTCTTTACTTGTAAAGTGTAAGATGCCATTTTTCATTATCGTCTCTTTTTGTATATCACTGGAGAACGTTAGTGAGTTCTTCTTTCATCAAGGTTTCCATGGTTTGTTTTAATAGACCAAGAATATACTCTTCAAAAAAAGAGTTTAAGTCTAGATTTTCTTTTTGAGTTTTGTTATTATTAGTCATAAGGAAGTCCTTCTTTCTTGGTTATGTTTTTCTTAGTCGCTAAACATTGTACCATGTCAGATGGAACTTCTCTATTTTTATTTACACAAAATATTTTACACTATCTCTAAATCTGGATCGTTATGATATTTTTTTATATTATAATTATTACTTTTTATTTCATTCCAGAGCATTTCCTGGCATAAAACTTTGGCAAGTATTTTATTACTCTCTACTTGCTTTAATGATGATTCTTCCTGCTTCATTATTTTTTCATATTCAGACTTTCGTTGTGTATAAATTGCTCCTGTTATAGCAAGCCAACTTCCTGCTATTGCTCCAAGAACTTCGATACTTTTATATCCTTGTTGCTTTAAACTTAATAATATCCAAGAAACTATATCATCCACAAATGGTAGTTTAATATTTAATGGTGCAAACAAAAAAATACCTGTGATAAATATCATTGCGATGTAAATATTCCTTATATTCTTATTCATATTATCATCCTTCGCTTAATTATTTTTTAACTTCCCATTTTGCTAAAATATGCATTTCTAACATAGTACTTAATGGAAAATAATTCAAATTATATATGTTGGAATACTTACTTTCTGCTGAAGAATAATTGATGGAAACGACAAAACTAATTATAGTTTTAACCGGGTACTGGGTATCCATCTTTTTCAATATTTTTAATAACATCAATACTACATCCTATTCTATAAGCTACTTCAGCTTGACTAAGTTTTTTGTTCTTTCTGAGTACTTTCAAGGTATTATTCGGTGACATTTACTATTACTTCCATCTGTTTGCCTTTCCCTCCGTTCTTCCTTTTTGTATATTACAGTCAGCTTGTATTTACTAAGTTAAACCTATTTACCAAAAGTGTAACATAACAATTTATATTTCTTAATCCTAAATACAAATTTTATCTCCCTACTCCCCTTCTTGGGATACCAATAGACCACTCATAATATATTCTGCATTATCAACCCAATATGAAAATCTCTCAAGTAAAAATTTTTTTCGGTCCTCCGAAGTTTTTTCCATCAATGAAATTGCCGATTGAAAATCCACATATTGCTTTAATGTATCAACCAAGTCTGCTCTATATCTAAATGTTGGTGGAATATGTAAAACTCTATATTTTCCTTGTGACATCTTACAAGAGGTAAATTGCTTATAGTCATACAACGGCTTTAATCTGTCAAATGACATTATCGCAACATTATCACGCTGTTTCGATGCTCGAACACCTGATAATTTAGGATTTTCTCCGTACTCGTCTCGCCTTCCAAAAATCAATAAAAACTGAGGATTAAAAATTTTCTCTTGTAAATGCAGCGGAATAGAAAATGATTTATAAAATGCACGAATATTATCTGAATCCTTCAATAAATATCGCCATTCATCAATTTGATTAAGAGCTTGATTAAAATCTGCATTAGGAATTCCGCCATCCGTAAACATTTTTTTGTTTGGTTTTTCTATCTCAATAAAGACAGGAGAAAATGTCAAGCTATCCTGTGCTAACCACAGAAAATCAGGTTTCCTTGTGAATGTTATTCCTATTTCTGGTTGTGAAATTAGAGTATCCATGAATGGATAATGTCCTGATTGCCCAAACAAGCTCAAAGCACCAGGAACATACGACGGATTCTTTTCAAGAAAATCTTGAAATTCTTTTTCACAATCTCCACATGTACTTAACAAGGCGTGGTATTCTTCTATACTTTCAGTACGATATTTCTCCCATTCTATCTCTTTTGGAGCATCCTTTTTAATTTCATAATGTTTGTTAAATCTCCCCATAATATCACTCCTATAAATTCAAATTTGCATCATCCCTGAATATTAGAGATGTCTTAATTGTAATAGTTCATCATTATATGCGCTCCCAGAGAAACCTAGAGTTTTCAAATATAATATTCAATTTGCCCATATCTTATAAGCATGCAAGATAAGAACGAATCATACTTCTAACAAGAACATATTGTTCAATATTCATTGTAAGCTAATATTCAGTGAATAGTTTCTGCAAAATCATTCCAAAGCTAAGTGGTGACTCCATACAAAGTGAAACTATTACTATTCTTCCTGTAATCTCTTGTACCCTGTTAATGTTTTATTGTGCAAGTCCGGATATATCTTCTGTAACTACCGCATGTGCTGGAACTTTCTCCGTGCAGGTAACGTTTACATGCCTCTAATTAGAATGACATAGACTTGATATGGTTAGATAATTTCTCACATGTTTCAAATCTATCGTCTATATTTCCAGAAAGGCATTTCATAACTAAATCTATCTGCCAATCTATTAATTCCATATTTGTTTGCTTGAGATAATCCCTCATATTGCTTCCACTTGGTGCACGACCACATAACATGAAATACCAAATTGCACCAACCGAGTAAATGTCCACACGTGGATCTCTTAATTTAGGATTGTCTTGTAACAATGGATCGATATATGCGCCACCTGCGATATGTTCTCCTGTCTTAGTTAACTTAGTGTGATTATCCGTATCTAAGAAAGCACTGACTCCAAAGTCTATTATTTTAAACATTCTCTCGACTTTTGAAAACATCACATTATTCGGTCTTAAATCTCTATGTATTACGCCGTGTTCATGGGCATTTTTCAGACCCGCTAAAATATGCAAGATTACCCTTGAACTGCGCTCAAATCCCATATTACCTTCCTGCTTATGTAAATCATTCAGATTATAGCCATCAATCAATTCCATTCTTATGTAAGGTTTACTATCAATTCGACCAGCATTATAGATTCGTGCTATATGAGTATTGTTAAGAGTAAACATCAACTTTGCTTCTCTAAAAAATCTTCTTTCACCTTCGGCTTGCTCTTCTGGTAAAACAAAGACAGGTTCATAAATCTTGATTGCAAAATCCATATCAAGACAGTCATTATGGTAGCGGTATACTGTTCCAAAACCACCCTGACCTAGCCTCTCAAGCCGCCTGTATTCTTGCAGTTCCATAAATGGATCAGAATCCAAACCACTTTCCATCAATTCGGTCAGTTCACTCATCTGTTGCGTAATAAATGCACGGCGACCTGCGTAATGCGCGTCTATTTCTTGCATATATCTGCGAAAGTCTCGAGCAGTTCTATTGCTTTTTAAAAATGCAGGTATATGACCTGTTAATTCTGGCACTTTCATTAATATATCACGACATCTTTTATATTCCGCCTCATCAATATCACCGTCAGTAGCTTTAGACATCAAACTGCTTTTAAATTCATCAATTAAATTCAATAGTGCGTCTTTCGACATTTCATCTACAATTTCCACACCACATAATCTCCATCCATAAATGTATCTTCCTGATATTTGCTCTTTAGGGTATAATTCATAACCATCTACCCTAATTAGCTTATTAATTTCATTTAAAAATCGTTTCCAATCTCTTTGTTCATCCCTTGCATACGGATGAAAAACTTCACAAAGAAATTTCAAGTAAATCTCATCTGAGCCTTTATTTAGCTGAAATCTAGCATCTGTAAACACCCAACAGTAAGGATAGTCATCATTGTTGATTGTATGCTGAACAATATCTCCATGGGCATTGTTAAATCTTGAATCGCTACTCTCCATTTCTCGCAAATTATATAATCGCTCTAAAAATTCAACTTCATCCAAACGCCCATAGTAAGGATATTCAACTTTCAAATCTAAGACACCATAATCTATGATACCCTCACGGAACATCTCGTATATATCCCTTTTCGTTATCTCCGTAATTCGTTCCATGGTAAATTACCTCCTCTTTACTCGACTATTACCGATTTTGCCCGACTTCTAGCTTTATCCAGTACGGCTCTCTATTCATGAGGTAAATCCCTTATAGCCATTATTAAACATTTATTTACAAATCTCCAATTATCTTAAACAAAGATTCTTACCGACAAAATCTAATTTGTCTGTTACCTTACACCATTTATTACTTCAAAATATAATTGGAAACTCATTACTCTCCTATTTAGTTATTTATATTAATTGATAAATTATGTATTTTCTAATATAACACTTAATGGATAATACTTCAATTTATATATATTAATACTTACTTACAGCTTAAGAATGATGATAGCGTCAAGAATTTTGTGTAAACACTTCCCACCAGGCAGACCACTCCTGGGCTAACTTTAATCAAAGAGTTCATTTAGTTCAGCTGACGCCTGAGCAAAACCTTTATGAATTC